>ONMU01000037.1 GCA_900319035.1 uncultured Bacteroidales bacterium | reverse complement strand
GAACCGGTTTTTTCGATGCCGGTGGGTGTTTCTGATGCTTCGGGATCCGCGGGGATGATCGGAGGTGTCGGGATAAGCTCCTGACCGTCACCAACGGGTTTATCTCCCGAATAGCCGGTGGTCGCAAAAGCTCCGGTATAGACGTGAATAGGCGTTCCGTTTGCATCGAGGGTAGAGAGGACGTAGTTATACCGCGAAGCCTCATCCAGACCTGTCACTTTGAAGGAAAGCGTGTAAGGCTGAGAATCATTTACCATTTGGTCATTTACCATTTGTTCATTTTTGCGCTTCGGTGCAGAGAAATTAATCGCCAGCAGTTGTCCTCGGTTGCCGAGTGTCAGCTTGCAGAAGACCGCGCCGTCCTTGTAGATATCTATCTGGTAGGAATGTGCGGCAGAGTCGGTAGGCCATGTGAAATCTGCTGTCGTTTCCGCAGCATCCACAGTCACGGTACGTTGGATGATTTCTTCCTCATCCAAAGCCACGATCCGGAACCGTGACCAGTACTGCGCCGCGCGGTAAGCCGCCACGCTGCTTGACAACACATGTACCTTCGCTGAATCCGGTACGCCGCTAAAAGTACCATCGTAGATCAGCGGCGGTTGGGCAGCATAACAAGTGATGTCCGTTACCAGCGAGTCTCCGAAGAAACAATCCTGACCGAGAATAGATACATTCTTGCCGATAACAATGGTCTGCAACTCGCTCCAGTTGGCAAAAGTACTCATACCGGTGGCTACCAACTTGTCGTTCAGAACCAGGTGTTTCGGGCTGGTGGACAAAGATAATTGATTGAAAACGCCATCACCTAACACATTGAGCGAAGACGGCAAAACGAGAGTGTCCAACGGACAACCGGCAAAGGCATTATTGCCGATATTCGTTACCGAATTAGGGATTTTTATCGATCGCAACGCCGAGCAGCCGTTAAACGCTTTCTGGGGAATAATCGTCAGTCCTGCCGGCAGTCTGACGGAGTCCAAAGCTTCGCAAAGGTTGCATAACTGCTCCGGAATCTCCTGCAGACCGGCCGGTAAAACCAGCTGTTTCAGCTTCTTGCAACCCGCAAAAGCACTTGCGCCGATACTCGTCACTCCTTCGGGGATATGGATTTTCTGCAACTGGGAGCAATTCGTAAAAGCACTCGCGCCGATGGCTTTGACCGTCTCCGGCAGGGTAATGGAGTCGTTGTACATAAATTTGCACAACATGTTGGGGATATATTCCACCGAGTCGCCGAAAATGACATAACTGAAATGGCACTCTCCCGGGACGTCCGACTCATATCGAACGAAATCATTTGCGTGTATCGCTTCCCACACCATCACTTTGGAGTCGCTGTTGTAATTCTCCGATCCGAAAGCACCCCATCCCATCGTCTTGAAGGTTTTCGGAAAGAAAACGGTATCCCCTAAATTCGTGCAATTGTAGAACGCCATATCCCCGATGGATTCGAGACAATCGGACCATCTGACCTTCCGCAGGTTTGAGCAGAATATGAAAGCCTGACTATTTATGGTCTTGATTCCTTTCCCCAAATCGGCGCTGGTCATCTTGGTACATTCCTGAAAAGCGTACGCTCCGATAGTTGTCACGCTGTCCGGCAGCACGACCGATTGGAGGTTATAACACCCGTGGAAAGCGTTCGCGCAGATTGAAGTGAGCCCTTCCGGGAAGGAAACGGTCTTCACATACTCCCTTTTCGGATAGTTACTCAAATCGTCCGACGTCATTGCTCCGCGGCCTTCGATCACTACATGCCCCGTGCCGGAATCCAGCGTGTAAGTCAGCTCAGGTCCCAAACTGCCGGTATATACCGTCGCATAGGCGCTGCTTGCCATCATCGTCAGACAAACAAGAATAATTGATACTTTCGTTTTCATGATCGTATATTATTTGATTTGGTTTCCTTGTATATCGTACATCCGTCCTTCGTACATCAAATAGAGTTGTCCGTTACGGAGGATCTTGCCGTTCGACCCCTCAAAAGTGCCGGATATTTCTTCGATAGCGGTGGGTGTTTCTGATGCTTCGGGATCCGCGGGGATGACAGGCGGTGTCGGGATGACCTCCTGACCGTCACCAACGGGCTTATCGCCCGAATAGCCGGTGGTCGCAAAAGCTCCGGTATAGACGTGAATAGGCGTTCCGTTTGCATCGAGGGTAGAGAGGACGTAGTTATACCGCGAAGCCGCATCCAGACCGGTCACATTGAACGAAAGACTTGAAGGTACTGTGGTATCTGAGGGAGCATTTTTGCCGGGAGCAAATGAGATGCCGACCAATGTACCGGTAGGACCTAATGTCAGATGGCAGAAAGTAGCGCCGTCTTTATAGATGTCTATCTGATACGTGTTTGCGGCAGAATCCGTAGGCCACATGAAAACCGCGCTCGTCTGAGCCGGATCTACCGTTACGCGATCGGACGCCGCTTCGATAGCAGCCGTCTTGAAAGTGCCTTCGGTTGTTTGCAGCGTCTGACCGTTCACGTCCTCACCGGAAATGGAGTACCAATAATCGGTATTGGCTTGCAAGCCCTTCAAGGTATAGAAGAACAGTCTGTCGGTATAGGTACTGTCCGTCTCGGATTTGCGTGAAGGAGCATGAGGAATGAAATGCAGGCCTGTCACTTTGCCGTCTCGGTCAAACGTGATATAGAACACCTCTTCCGTCCGTGTGCTGTCACTAAACACATGCAGCGTATAGGACTCTGCATTCGGAACCGATTTCCACTGAAACATGGCACTATTGGTATTCGGCACTACCGGGAAAAGGTCACCGCCTTCATGGTTTTGCACGAGACGTACAGCCTTGCCCACATAATTGTTGTCCATTTGTCCGTTGCGGTTCACATTTCCGTTATGGTAAGTTACCATGTAATAACTGTTACTTTTCGTCCAGTAGCGCCCTTCCTGCTCTGTATATACCGTATGGCAATAGGCGGTGTACCATGGTGTCATGTTGCGCTCCAGAGTTATCGGCAGAAAGACGGCACCTGCCATCTCCATCAGCATCCACTCGTCGGCGGAATATTTGTTGGGCGCAGCAGTCGAATCGGTGTTGTTGTGCGCCTTGAACGTAAGTCCTTCGGGTATGATCCAGTTGTCAGGCAATAGTATTGTTCCGTTCACGCCGTTTACTGTCCCAACGCCGAAAAGCGATTCTGCGCTGTCGCGCTCCCAAATGACGTATTCCCACTCGGATTTGGTCAGCGTTCGCCAGAGCTTGCTTTTGTTGCCCCCATTGGCAATAGCATTGTTGCCCCATTCGTTCCAGGAGTTGTAGTCGCTGTTGCTGGTTGAGCCGGTAGTGGGCTTGGTGCCTGTGCCCCAACCGAACAGATCCATCCAACCCTTGTACTTGTAACCATAGGCATAGGTGTAGGTGTAGAACAGTGCATTATTGGATTTGACCCCGTCTTCATATACTGTTCCCAATTCACCGTTTCCCACAAAGTCCCACTGGTTCTCGGCAAATCGCCATGTAGACGTACTGGGTTGGTACTGAAGGTTGCCACGCGAGAAAGCCACTGTGTCCGTCGCGCTGATAGCGAACCTGCCACGCAATGCGCCTTCTGTCGCGTACGCACACGTTACTTTTAATAGTAAAAAGGCTACAAAAAGCAGACAAAAACAATTTTTCTTTTCCATAATTTGCATATGTTAAAAAGTTTTACTAATTTTGCATCGTGAATCGTGTTTCAAAATCCGGTGCAAAGGTACTGCTTTTTTTTGACATGTGCAAATTTACGTGTTGTACGAGTGCCGATTTTAACAAAATAAAGACCATTGATAATCAATAACTTACAAAATATGACTAAAAATAAAGTTGTACGCGTTTCAAAAATAGCGCTTTGGGGCTTGATTTTTTGCTTGCAGAGTTGCCAATTTGGCTCTACAAACGTAGAAAATCGGCTTGAAGAAGCAGAGGAATTATATCGTCAGGGAACATACTCCAACAGCAGTAGTCAGTACGAGAGTTCAACCGAATACTTGAAGCGTTCGGAGGAGATTTTGCTTACTATTCAGCCTTCCGCTATCAACCATCAGCAGTCTGAACGGAGAAACCGGTTATTGGGATTAACATGGTTCCGATTAGGCAACACCTCGGAAAGCGAGATGCTGTATGACATCGCACAGAGTTATTACCGCAAGGCTATTCCGCTGCTAAATCCGGACAGCAACACCATTTATTTGGCTTGCGCTTATCGCGATATAGCCCGCACGATGGCACTCACCGGCGGCGAACAGGACAGCGTCCTTTGGTATTTCGCACAAGCAGAACAGTATGCGCAAGAAGCCAAGAGTGATCTGCTGCTATTGGATATAGATGCTTACCGCTATCAGATATGTTATCCCGACAGCGTCTCGCACCGTCTGAGTGTTTGCAAGCAGTTAGCCGAAGAGTACAAGGTTCCTACCCGATATTCGGAGATTGTGGAACTGCTCTTAGCAAAACATGCCACGGACTCTGCCGCCTATTATTTAGAGCGTTTACGCCCCACAGACTCGGCATACACCTATTGGTTTGAGCAGAGTTACGCCTATCTGCAAAGCAAGATCCTTCTTCAACGCGGTCAAGCAGATGAAGCCTACCGCCTATTGTTAGATCTATACGACAGAAAGATAGACGAACTGCAACGCGACGCAGGGTCGCGCACGTACGCGCTATCCTTACATTACGATGTCGCACGCGAGCGACTGATGGCGGAAAGCGAACGAGTAAAAGCAAGGGGTCAACGAATCATATCCGCCATCTTGGTCTTGCTGATTATAGCATTAATCATCTTGTTTATAGTTATTTGGCGTTATTGGCAGCAACGCCGACGCGAACAAGCAGGACAGCTGCAAGCACTTAGGGAGAAATACGTACAACAGTTACAATTAGCATTGGAACGGCTGCAACAGAAAGTGAGTCTGACGCGTGAGATAGAGATGCAACGAATGCGAGGCAAAGAGGTGGAGTTTCCAAAATGGTTGCAGACCTATCGGGACGAGAAACTGACGATGAACAAAGAGAGTCTGGACGAGCTGATTGCTTCTATTGACAAAGCTTTGGACGGAGCTATTAGCCGTTTGCAAAAAGAGTATCCTGCCTTGACCGAATCGGATATGCAGTTTGCTATTCTCTCTATTATCGGTGCTTCGGACATTGATATGTCCATCGTGCTCAACGTACAAAAACAGACGATTTATCACCGAAGACAAATCGTCCGTAAGCATGTAGATCCGCAGATAGAGGATATCGACGCATGGTTACGCAAATACGTCTTAACGGTCTGAACACTTTCTGATCTCATCGAAAGTGTAACCGCGTTGGGAGAGAAAACGGAGACGTTTGTCTTCGGAGTCGGCAGAACGGGAACGAATGAGTTTGCGCAAATTGCCAAAATACGCGATTTCATCGATATTTTTCAGCGCTTGTGAGATCTCTGATTCGGGGAGTTGGAGGGCACGAAGACCTGCTTGGATCTTCAGTCGTCCCCAAGACTGATACTCCACCTTATCATGCACATAGGCGGCACAGAAACGTGCATCATCAAGGAAGTTGTCGGAGTAGAGATTTTCTTCGATGAAATCGGCTATTTCTGCATCTTGCAGTCCCCATTCGTATAACTTACGCCGCACGTCGGCAGCACAGTGCTCCGCTTTGGCACAATAGGCTTGGGCTTTAGCGAGCCATTCGAGCTTCGATAATTCGGTCTTTGCCATAAATATCTTTGTGAATTTGGATGTCGGTATAGCCAATGCTTTCAAGCATGGCGGATAATTGAGGTCCGTAGGCTTCGTTGATTTCGAAAAAGAGGAAGAGGGGTTTGGGGGGTTGGGCTTCGCCTTGTTTGGAGTTTGGGCTTCGCCTTGTTTGAAGTTCTGCGATGCGGCGGTAGAAGAGCAAGGGATCGGAGTCGGGAACAAAGAGCGCCGTGGAGGGCTCATAGTCCAAAACATTCGATTTCATCGAGACTTTTTCGCTCTCACAGATATAGGGAGGGTTACTAACGACTACGTCGTATTTGAAATTTGAAATTTGAAATTTGAGATTTGACGCCCCCTCTGACTCCCCCATAGAGGGAGAAAGAATATCGGCAACATAGAAGTCGACCTCCACGCCGTTTCGTTTCGCATTCTCTCTCGCTACTTCGATGGCTTCGGGGGAGATGTCAATACCGGTCACAGACCATTCGGGATGCGCTTTCTTGAGGGAGATAGCTATACAACCGGAACCGGTTCCCACGTCTAAGACGTGGATTTGAGATTTCAGATTTAAGATTTCAGATTTAAGATTTATTCTCTCGACGAGTTCGGCGGTTTCGGGACGGGGAATGAGGGTCGAAGGAGTGACCTTAAGATCTAATCCGTTCCATAAAGTATGCCCAAAGATGTACTGAATTGGCTCAAAATGCAATAATCTGTCGATTATTGTCTCGATTTCTTGCATATGTGAAGAAAAATTTGTACCTTTGCACCCAAATTGCAATTCGGTACGGCTCAGACCGGTCAGTTCTTCCGCAATCCACCAAGCTAAGGCATTAGCTTCATCCTTGGGATAAGCAGGCAGAAGTTGCTCCGTAATATGATTGATCAGTTCTTTCACGCTGCAAAATTACAACAAAAAAATCAAATAAACAAATTTTGGTGAATAATTACGAAAAATATATTGCACATTGCATCGAAATCGCCCGTAGAGGGGAGTATTTCGTAGCACCGAACCCTATGGTCGGGGCAGTGTTGGTAGGGAAGCCTAACCCCGACTCTTCCGAGGTTATCCTTGCAGAAGGATGGCACGAACGGTACGGAGAGGGTCATGCGGAAGTGAATTGCTTTAAGCATTTTGAGAATTCAGAATTCAGAAGTCAGTATTCAGACCTTTCTACTTGCACGTTATTTGTCTCTTTGGAGCCGTGCAGTCATTACGGAAAGACTCCTCCTTGCGCGAAACTGATCATAGAAAAAGGCGTAGGACGTGTGGTAGTCGGGATGTTAGACCCGAACCCGCTGGTAGCAGGCAAAGGAGTGCAGATGTTACGGGATGCCGGAATCGAAGTGGTGGTAGGCGTGTTGGAGAAAGAATGCCGCGAGTTGAACAAACGATTCCTTTGTCTATACGAGAAAAAAAGACCTTACGTCACCCTCAAATGGGCAGAAACAGCCGACGGTTTTCTTGACAGAAAACGTCGGATTGAAGATTTGCATTTGAATGGTGCATTGACGATATCGACACCGGAGACGAAGAAACTGGTACATAAGATGCGGGCAGAGAACATGGCGATCATGGTAGGTACCAACACCGTGCTGATGGATAACCCGAGACTGCTCAATACCCATTGGGAAGGACGAAACCCTATTCGTGTGACCCTTGACCGGCATCACCGCATACCGGATGACGCAAGGATTTGGGGAGGGGCTTCGGATTACCCCGGGATAGATCCTGTAATCGTCTATAGAGAGCGGACAGATTGGCCGTATATATTAGAGGATTTGGCGAAGCGGAATATCCATTCGATCCTCGTAGAAGGCGGCACTACTCTTTTGGCACATATATTGCAGACCGGTATATGGGACGAGATACATGTAGAGGTAGCACCCGACCTGAAGATCGGCGAAGGAGTACCGGCACCGAAGATCGATTTACCCGATGAATGCGAGACTTTTGACGGAAATTTATTATACACGATTTTTAACAACGAGTTATGAGAAAAATAATTGTTATACTCTTTCTGAGTGCGATCACTTCTATGCCGCTTTGGGCAGAGGACGTAGTGTACATCACCACGGAGCAGTTCCGTGCGCGTATTTTTGACTACAAAACAGAAAAAGATTGGAAGTACAAAGGCGATAAGCCTTGTGTTATTGATTTCTACACCACTTGGTGCGGTCCTTGTAAACGTCTTGCTCCGATCATGGAGGAGATGAGTCAGAAATACTGCGACCAAGTGACGTTCTACAAAGCCGACACCGAGCGTGAACGCGAGTTAGCGTATGTGTTCAATATCAGCTCTATTCCGCAGGTATTGTATATTCCTGTAGAGGGCAAGCCGATGTTGCTCAAAGGACTGTACCCCAAGGAGGAGATTGTGAAGATCATTGATGAGTTTTTGTTAGGAAACAAGAAGTAAGATGCACGTTGAGTTTATCCTTTTGCTCTTGTCGCTGCTGTTCTTTATCAGTAT
This sequence comes from uncultured Bacteroidales bacterium, assembly GCA_900319035.1. Classification (GTDB taxonomy): domain Bacteria; phylum Bacteroidota; class Bacteroidia; order Bacteroidales; family Paludibacteraceae; genus Colicola. The sequence continues at coordinate 21,511 of ONMU01000037.1, read as the reverse complement.
CTTTGCGGACAAGATCGGTTATAAATACGGAGTCCCTGCCCTGCTGCTGTTCTTGGTAGTGGGTGTTATCTTCGGTTCGAGCACTACCGCTTCGGTGTTAGGCACCAACTCATTGGAGATAGACACCGACACCGCACAAGCCTTGAGTACCGTAGCGATGTGTATCATCCTTTTCACCGGCGGTTTGGAGACCAAGCTGAACGACATCCGTTCGGTATTGCTGCCCGGTATCACCTTAGCTACCCTCGGTGTGCTGCTGACATGCGCTATCACGGGCGTGATCATCTATTATATCTTCAGTTGGCTTAATGCCGTGGTGACGGTCTCTATCTGGTTAGCGCTGCTGATGGCGGCTACGATGTCGAGTACCGACAGTGCCAGTGTCTTCTCCGTTCTCCGTACCAACGGCATCGGTCTGAAGCACAACCTGCGTCCCTTGCTCGAGTTGGAATCCGGTGCCAATGACCCGATGGCGTACGTGCTGACCACCACCCTCATCGGGGTCGTACTGAGTGTCAACTCGTTTGTGGGTTTGACCCGTCCCGTTGACTCGCTGCCGATCATTCAGACAATCGTCGTTCAGTTAGTGATGGGTACCGTGCTCGGTTTGGCTTTCGGTGAAGGCTTGGTGCAGCTCATGCGCCGTGTCAAACTTGGCAACGAATCGCTATACCCCGTGATGATCCTGACGGCATGTATCTTCATCTTCTCCATCACCTACTACCTCGAAGGTAACACCTACCTCGCCGTGTACGTAGGCGGTTTGATCATCGGTAATAATAAGTTCACCCGCAAAAGGCAGACCAAGTCGTTCTTCAACGGTCTGACGTGGCTCAGTCAGTTGGCTATGTTCCTGATGCTTGGACTGATGGTAGAGCCGGCGGAACTGTTCCGTTACCGCGTATGGATCCCCTGTCTGATCATCAGTATCGTGATGATCTTTATCTCCAGACCGTTAGCTGTGTGGCTGTGTATGCTGCCTTTCCGCCGTCAGTTCGGACAAAGAGACCGTATCATGCTCAGCTGGGTAGGACTCAAAGGTGCCGTGCCGATCATCTTCGCCATCATGTGCAAAGCCAATGGTATTCCTTATGCCGATCTGATCTTCAATGTGGTCTTCCTCTGCACGATCGTCTCGCTACTGATACAAGGCACCACACTGACAAATATGGCGAAGAAATTAGCGTTGGACACCCCCGGACGAGAATCGCGTTCGTTGGAGCATTTCGATCTGGATCTGCCGGACGAGATTCAGTCTTCGGCACGCGAGGTAGAGGTGACGAATCAACTGATTGCCAAAGGCAACACTCCTCGCGAGATAGATCTACCGCCTCACACGCTCATCGTGATGGTACGTCGGGGAGAGGATTTCTTCGTGCCGACCGGTTCAAGCGAACTGCAGGTAGGCGACCAACTGCTCGTCATCAGCGATACCGACGCCGAAGCTACCTACAAACAGATGACCAATGAAGCGGAGGAAGATGCTCTCTGGAGAGCTCAGATGCGCGAGAAGCTCCGCAAACGGCTCAGCCGTCTTTTCCAACGGAAGCGCAAGGAGAAGGACATCCCTCAACCCTAAAAACGAAAATAGTAAATCACCAATATGACCAAAACAATCATTTTTTTAACCGGCGCAACAGGCACTATGGGCTTCGCCGGAATGACGGAGATACTGCGTTACCCCGAGCGGTACGAACTCCGTGTGTTAGCTCGTCCGAGCAAGAAGAACAAGGAGTTACTCTCACCACTTTCAGCTCTCCACCCTCAACTTCACATTATCTGGGGTGATCTGACCAACTACAACGATGTGCTCCAAGGCGTGAAAGGCGCAGACATCGTTCTGCATGTAGGCGGTATGGTTTCGCCACAAGCGGACTATCGTCCGAAGGCGACCTTGCGCACGAATATCACAGCCGCAGAGAACATCACCAAAGCCATCTTGGCGCAGCCCGAAGAGAAGCAACCGAAAGTGGTCTATATCGGTTCGGTAGCGCAAATGGGTGATCGTCGCGAACCACTCCATTGGGGACGCGCAGGTGATCCGATATGCGTCTCGGCGTACGACCACTACGGTCTGACCAAAGCCTTGGCAGAGCGTATCATCACCGATTCGGGCATCAAGACGTGGGTGTCGCTCCGTCAGTCGGGTATCCTCTATCCCGCTATTCTCAAGAACTACGACCCGATCATGTTCCATGTGCCTATCCGCGGCGTACTGGAGTGGGCCACGGTGGAGGACAGCGGTCGACTCTTGGAAAGAGTCTGCCGTCCGGAGGTGCCGAAAGAGTTCTGGTGCAACTACTACAACATTGGTTCCGGTGCCGAGTACAGGCTCTCGAACTACGAGTTCGAATGTATGCTGCTTGACGCTATCGGTTGCCCCAAACCCGAACAGATCTTCAACGCCAATTGGTTCACTACCCGTAATTTCCACGGCATGTGGTACATCGACGGCGATAAGTTGGAGAACTATCTCCATTTCCGCGCGAACGTACCGGTAAAAGAGTATTTTGCCCAAATGGCAGAAGCGAAATCGCTGCCCATGGGTATTAAGTTCGCTGCCAAGACCCATATTGCCAAACTCTTCCCGCACTGCGTGAAAGCCGCTATGTGGTTCATGGCAAACAGCAAGGAACACGGTACCCAATGGTGGGTTAAAAAGTTGAAAGATGAAAGTTTAAAGTCGAAAGTAGAGAAGCGTATCTCGGCTTATTACGGCTCGATGGAGGCATACCAAGCTATACCGGATTGGAAACATTTCGATGTCAGTCACAACAGCGAGACACCCGTGCTCTTGGATCACGGCTACGATGAGTCGAAAGATATCGACACCCTCACCGACGAGGAACTGAACAAAGCAGCGGCTTTCCGTGGCGGTAAGTACCTTGGCAACGACACATGGCAGGACGCCAACGGCAATACTTTCAAAGCCGGACGTCGTCTGATCCTCTTAGGCGGACACTGGTCTCCGTTCGATATGCCGTATCCGTATGCCCATGAACCCAAAGAGAAACAGATCCCTTGGCATTGGGACCGTGTAGCCAAACAAAACCCCTTCTTTGCGCAACTCTGGGCACCGCTGCATGATGCCAAAGAAGATAATATCTATGGTCCGGAGATTTTTGAAAATTGGGAGAAATAAGGACTAACGACCAACGACTATCGACCAACATGTATTTTGATGAATTAGCACTTTCTGACGAGGTATTGGATGCATTGTGGGACATGCATTTCGATGAGTGTACCCCTGTGCAGGAAAAGACGATTCCTGTGATCTTGGATCGTAAGGACGTCATCTCTTGTGCCCAGACAGGTACAGGTAAGACGGCTGCGTATATCCTGCCTTTACTTACTAACCTCGCCTACGATGACCATGATCCCGACAAACTGAACGCGATCATCATGGCGCCTACGCGTGAGTTAGCGCAGCAGATAGACCAGCAGATGGAGGGTTTCGGTTTTTACGTACCTTTCTCGTCCGTAGCTATCTACGGCGGTAAGGATAATGGCGCATGGGGTACGCAGGTGACGGGACTGCAACGCGGTGCCGACGTGGTCATCGCTACACCGGGACGACTCCTCAGCCAGATGAATATATACGACATTGATTTCTCCGGTGTCAAGTATTTCATCCTCGACGAGGCAGACCGAATGCTCGACATGGGATTCTACGACGACATCATGACCATCGTTCGCAAACTGCCTGCCGACCGTCAGACGATTATGTTCTCCGCCACCATGCCTCCTAAGATTCGTCAGATGGCGAAAGCGATCATGCATGATCCGGTGGAGGTACAGATAGCAGTCTCTCGTCCGCCGGAGACAATCCACCAGATGTGTGCGCGGCTCTATGAGGGACAGAAACCCGGGTTCGTGCAACTGGCCTTGCAGGGCAAGAACCTCAAGAAAGTGATCATCTTTGCCGGCAAGAAACAGCGGGTCAAAGACCTGACACGTACCTTGCGTACCCTTAAGATCGATGCCCGCGCGATGCATAGCGACTTGGAGCAGAACGAACGCGATCAGGTGATGCTTGATTTCCGAAACGGCAAGGTGGATGTGCTGGTAGCGACCGACGTCGTCTCCCGAGGTATTGACGTGAACGACGTGCCGCTCGTCATCAACTACGACGTGCCGCATGACCCCGAGGACTATGTCCATCGTATCGGTCGTACCGCTCGAGCAGAGAACAGCGGTGAGGCAGTGACCCTTGTCTCGCCGGAAGAGGCACGCCCTTGGGCACGTATCGAGCAGTTCCTCAAAAAAGAGATAGAACGTCTGCCTATCCCCGAAGCACTCGGCGAAGCGCCGGACGACAAAGCCTATGCCGGACGTAGTAACAACCGTCCCAACAAGAACCGTTTCCATCGCTCGGGAGGTTTCCGGCACGGTAAAAAAACGAATAAGAACCCTAAAAACAACCGTCATGAATAAGCATTTGACCCTCTTGGCACTCTCCGCGATGTACCTTAGTATGGTAGCCGCCCCGAGACGTGTACACACGATAGGTGACAGCACGATGTCCGACTACAAACCCGCTGCAACCCCTAAACGCGGATGGGGAATGTACCTGCAAGCATTCTTCAACCCCGACTCCGTCACCGTCAATAACCGTGGCAAATCGGGTGCTTCTACCCGTACGTTCTACACCACGGATAACCTCTGGCCGTCCGTCAAGACCCAGATGCACGAAGGTGATTACCTCATCATCCAGTTTGCCCATAACGACGAGAAATGCAAAGGAGAGGATGTGTACGAGCAGAACGCCCGTCTGCGTGCCGAAGGCAAGGACACGCTGACCGACATGCGCGGCACGGAGCCGAACACAACCTATAAGGAGTTCCTGCGCACCTATATCCGCGAAGCGCGAGAGAAAGGCGTGACACCGATCCTGATGTCCCCTATCTGCCGCGTGTATTTCAAGGACGGTAAGATCAACGCCGAAGGTCGTCATGATCTAACGCCCTCTAATGGACCAACGACTAATAAAAACTACGTCCGTTGTATGCGGGAGGTAGCGCAAGAGATGAGCGTGCCGTTTCTGGATATGACCGAACGGAGCCGCGAGTTCTTTGAGCAGCAAGGCAAAGAGTACTGCATGACCCATTATTTCAACTGCGGCGACAAGACCCACACCTCTGCTGAAGGCGGTATGGTGGTAGCAAGCTTGGCATACGAGCTGATGATCAACTCACCCGAATTGGCTGAGATGCACCCTTGGCTCGTCTTCCCGTCTAAAGAGCAGTACGCCGTCTATGCACGAGGCATAGAGGAGTCCGGCAAGAAAGCCGCTTTCGCTGCCAAAGGCACACCGTTCAGCGAGACGCTGCAACCCACAAACCTCTCGAACCTTGAAACGCTCAAACAAGCCTATATGCCGACAGGCGGTCTTTGGCCTGCCGGAGAAATAGATGAGGTAGCGAACCGCTATATCGAATACTCCATCGCTGCAGAGAAGAAAAAAGGGCTTGTCATCGAGTCCATCTCCGTTCCCGTCAAAGCCAAAGGCGGCGCAGGGATGAATATACACATCAACTACGGTTTCGGCGAAACCTTCAAAGGCGTGACCACGATCTACGAGAACACGGCGCTCAAGAAGAATAAAAAAGAGTTGATCGAACTCGATCAACCCATCTTAGTGCCTGCAGGCGAGACGCTGCATATTCGTATTCTGCCTTGGTATGACTCCAACGGTCAACCGCAGAAAGGCAAACGTCTGGAAGTAGGCGAACTGCGCGTGAAGGGCAAGAGACTGCTGTAATATTGCCTATAGTTCCTTAATGATGGACAAAAAAAAAGCAACAAACGTTGCTTTTTTTCTGTTATCGGGTTACTGATTAGTAACTGGTTCGCTGGGTTGCAGCATAACTGATCTTCAGTGCATAAGCACGACGGAGCTCTTGTTTGATGTCAGCGATGACACCCATACGGGTCTCCTTGTCGGCTTTGATCGAGACGGTCATCAATCCTTGCTCGGACTCCTTCATGGACGAACGCTCATTGACGATATACTCGCCGATCTCGCTGGTCTCAGCGAAAGCGTCATCGAGCTGGATACGGGTCTCTGCACCATACTGCTTGCGGAACTCTGCCGTAGGCGTACCTACGTAGATGTAACGCACAAGGGATTTCTTCTCCAGCTTGGTGAGCTCAGTAGCCTGAGGGTTCTTGAACTGCACCTTGTAGCTGACCTCTTTCATAGACGTAACGGACATGAAGAAGAACAGCAGCATGAAGATAATATCAGGGAGTGACGACGTATTCAATGCCGGCATCTCACGTTTCTCATTTCTACGTATCTTAGCCATATTAGTTACCGTAATTTTTAGGTTCAGCTTCCGAAATCTTCTGAGGATAGATCTTTTGGATCTGTTTCTGTTGATCCTCTTCGAGTTCGCTATAAGCTTTGTGGAAATACTTCTGCGCACATTCTTCACGCAATTCATTATAAGCAGCTACGAGCTCATTCTGCACATCGAGATACGCCTGATACTGGGTATCCACGTCGTTCTGAACGGAGATGACGTGATCCTTAGTGTACTTGAGTACGCCGAAGGGAGCACCGAAATCCTCCTCGAACAACTTCGGATAGTAATCCGCGTTATTCTCGTTTAAGATGAACTCTTTAGCCCTCTCGCGAAGTTGCTTCACATCCATCAACTGACCCTGCACCATCAATTGGTTAGCCGAGTTGATCTTGACCACCATCAGGTTGCGCTTATTGATATCCTTATCCTCCACTTTCTGGTCGGGCGGAATAGGAGCAGGCAGACGGCGAGCCAGTCCTTGGTTTACATCCATAGAGGTGGTCACCAAGAAGAAAATCAGCAACAGGAACGAGATGTCGGCCATGGAACTGGCGTTAATCTGTGGGATTTTCTTTGCCATGATAAATGTGATTTACTTCGACAGTTTTTTGGTATATATTACACCCCAGATCATCGTACAGATAGTAGCGGTGATGAGGAAGTAACAAGCATAGATAACAGCGTCAGCCAATTGAGCCCAAGCACCTTGGTTATCTGTGCCTTCATAACCGATAATATTGATTTTCTCAGGGCTACCGAGGAACCAGCAGAGGCATGCGAGAACAACGAATCCGCATACTACGCCCAGCGTCATATACGCCTTACGACGGTTGGTCTTCCAGTTGTTGGCAAAGTCGGCACAAACCACACAAAGGGTGATCAGCACTACCAGACCTACCAAGATGTAGACCCAAGTGAGGAATGCATCGGTGAAACGCGGGATATCCAAGAAATCACCGGCTACCTCCAGACTACCGTTCGAGCCGCCGAGGAAGAACATTGCGATGAACACAATGCCCAACGCCAAAAGCGTCCAAAGGGTAATTTTAGGTAATAATTTATAATCTTTCATAATTGCTCAGAATTTATAAGTTCTATAGTTCGCGCACGTACGTACGCGTACCTTATATTATTATTTCTTCTGGGCAGCGTCGTACTCTACTACGATATCGAGCAGGCTAATCGAGCTGTCCTCCATTTCATTAACCAGACCCTCAATGAGGCTGAGAATGTAGTTGTAGAACAACTGCAGAACAATAGCAATAATCAAACCGAGCAACGTAGTCAACAGAGCGACCTTGATACCACCGGCAACAACAGTAGCCGAGATATCACCAACTTGCTGGATCTTATCGAAGGCAGCGATCATACCGATAATGGTACCCAAGAATCCGAGAGACGGAGCGATCGAGATGAAGAGGGAGATCCAAGAGAGGTTTTTCTCCAAGAGACCGAGCTGTACGCCACCATAAGAAGCAACAGTCTTCTCTACTACGTCGATACCCTCATCGTAACGGCTCAAGCCCTGATAGAAGATCGAAGCTACCGGACCGCGAGTATTGCGGCAAACATCCAGAGCCTTCTCGATACCACCCTGCTTGAGAGCAGCCTCGATATTAGCAAGCAGCTCTTTGGTGTTAGTTTTGCTGAGCGACAGATAAATAATACGCTCGATACAGAGAGCCAAACCGAATACCAAGGTAACGAGTGTCAGAGCCATGAAGCCTGCACCACCTTCAATAAATTTGGTTTTGAGGGTCTTGTGAAGAGCGACCATACCTCCAGCTTCCTCAGCCGGAGCTTCTGCTACTTCTTCCACTGCCGGAGCAGCTTCATCTACGTTTTCTACAGCGGCCTCCTCAGCAGGAGCTGCTGCCTCTTGTGCCATAAGAGCTGCGCTGCCAAAAGTCAGCATAGCCAGCACCGTAAGGGTTGCAAATACTTTTTTCATGAGAATCTTTTTATTAAGTTATTTATTTGTGTTTTATTTTCGGTTAATATGTGTTTTTTGTTTTGCGGAGAGACGGGGATTCGAACCCCGGAAACCCTTTTGGAGTTTACACGCTTTCCAGGCGTGCCTCTTCAACCACTCGAGCATCTCTCCTTACCCCTAAAACGCATTTTTCAGGGTACCCACAAAGGGGATTTTTCAAAATCGGCTACAAAATTACTACAAATTATTCATATACGCAAGTTTTTTGGCAATTATTTTTTATTTTGTTACATTTTTTCGTCGATTATTTGCATATATCAAAAAAAAACACTACCTTTGCACCCCGAATAAATGAAAAAATCGTAAATGACTAAATTGTAAATGTCTTTATGTTCATCATCGGCATTGCGGGCGGTACCGGCTCGGGTAAAACAACGGTAGTCAGAAAACTCATTGAACGCCTTCCGAAAGGCGAAGTGGTAGTCATCCCTCAGGATTCGTATTACAAAGACAGCAGTAACGTGCCCGTAGAGGAGCGTCAAAACATCAACTTTGACCATCCGGACGCGTTTGACTGGAGTTTGTTGACGAAGCATATAGCGATGCTCAAAGACGGTCAAGCTATTGAGCAGCCTATATATTCCTATATAACGTGTACGCGCTCGGAGGAGACGATTCATATCGAGCCCAAGGAGGTGATCATCGTTGAGGGTATCATGGCGTTGCGCGAACCCAACATGCGCAAACAGATGGATCTGAAGATCTTCGTGGATGCGGATGCGGATGACCGTCTGATACGCGTCATGAAGCGCGATGTGATTGAGCGTGGCAGAACGGCAGAGGCGGTGATTGAGCGTTACCAACGCGTGCTCAAACCGATGCACGAGCAGTTCATCGAGCCTTGTAAGCGTTTCGCAGATGTCATTGTGCCGCAGGGCGGACACAACAACGCAGCGATCAACATGCTTGCCAAGTTCGTTAAACAGCAACTTAGCGACAAATAAATTTGTCACGTTAAATTGTTTTTTCAACTTTTTTGGACATATTTGAAAATCGGCACCTTCACCTTAGGTGGAGGGTACGCCATGTTGCCCCTTATCCAGCGCGAAGTGGTTCAAACCAAAGGCTGGATTGACGAAGAGGAGTTTCTCAACATGATTGCTTTGGCGCAAGCCGCACCGGGGTTGATAGCCGTCAACTCCGCTATTTTCATCGGTTGGAGAATAGGAGGCTAAGAGCTGCCTGCGGTGGAAGCTGCCTTCAAAGGCATCCGTCCGGCAGTAGTAGCGCTCATCGCAGCGCCGCTGTTCAAGTTATCCAAATCCGCCAAACTGAGCGGATGGTATCTGCTTATCCCCATCTCGGCAGCATTGCTCATCTGGCTCGGGAGGGTCAATCCCGTGTGGGTGATCATCGCCACCATCGTGAGCACGCTACTTGTGGTAAAATTAAAAATTAAAAATTAAAAATTATTTTGCTATACCTGCAACTGTTTATATCATTCTTTAAGATCGGTCTCTTCGGGTTCGGAGGAGGCTTAGCTATCCTGTCGCTGATACAGATGGAGGTGGAGGAGCACGGATGGATGACGCAACAGGAATTTGTGGATATAGTAGCGGTGAGTCAGGTAACACCCGGACCGATAGGTATCAACTGCGCCACGTATGTCGGTTACACTACTGCAGGTATATGGGGAAGCGTGCTGGCAACAACCGCCATCATACTGCCGAGTTTGATCATCATGCTCAGTATCTGCAAGGCATATTTCTGGCTCAACAAGCGGTTCAAAGGCAATCCGTATTTCGAGCAGACCCTCCGCATCCTGCGTTTCACGGTCATCGGGCTGATCGCCTCCGCGGCACTCATGCTCATCAAACCCACCAATTTCATTGACCCTATCAGTTGGATCATCTTCGGCGCAGTAGCCCTCTTCACGGTGCTGCCGGAACTAATAAAAGGCAAAAAGCTTTCGCCTTTCGCCTTTCATCTTACCTCCTTTTTCAGTCACCCTATTCTGCTGATTATCCTTGCCGGCATCGCCGGTTATTGTCTGTACGCCTAAGCGTTCACTTTCTCTAACTTCGCATGCGTCAGAAGCAGCGTTTTGGTACCTTGGGTATCGAAGCGTATCTCTATCTTGTCGTTCTCCGTCACTTCATCGCGATAGACCCGCACGACCGTTCCTAAACCGAAGACGCGATGCGTCACGCGGTCATCGGGAGCAAAAAGACCACTTTGCTGACTGACCGCTGCGCTGACGGATCGCATAGCTGACAGACCGCTCTCAGGGCTGACAGACGGATTTACTGTGTAATGAGGTCTATATTCTGTCAGCGGTCTTGCCGCAGTCTGTATTCTGTCAGGCGAAGCCGGTCTGGATAACTCCATATACTGGCGGTCGATATCCTTGAGGAAACGGCTCGGGGAGTTGAAAGCGATCTGTCCGTTACGGAACCGTTGGCGGGCAAAAGAGAGGTAACAACGCTCCATAGCACGCGTGATAGCGACATAGAGCAGACGGCGTTCTTCCTCTATCTCGGAGGGCTTAACGCAGAACTGAGAGGGGAAAAGGTTCTCTTCCAAACCGACGACGAACACGGCTCTGAACTCCAAGCCTTTGGCAGCATGTACGGTCATGAGGGTCACGCGTTCCGTGGTATCCGAGAGGTTCTCGTCTTGGTCGGTAAGCAGCGAGACCTCACTGAGGAAATCGCTGATAGGCGTGAAGTCAATCCCTTCTTCCGCACGTCGGCGCACGAACTCCTGTATCGCATTGAGCAACTCCTGTACGTTCTGCGCACGGTCGATACCCTCGGGTGTAGTGTCGAGTGCCAAGGCGGTGAGCACACCCGTCGTCTTGAGCGTCTCTTCGGCAAACGAATAGGCATCCGTGGTCTCGCTCAGGAGGCTCAGACGTGCGATCAGATCAGCAAAAGTCTTTATTTTCTTAATCGTTCCTGCTGACACTTCGAGCCCTGTTTCTTCGGGGGCACGCATGACATCCAGATACGCACGATGATGCTCAATCGCGTTCTCCGACACCTTCTTCATCGTCGTCTCACCGATACCTCTTCCTGGAAAACCAACGATACGCAGCAGGGCTTCGTTATCCCTTCCGTTGACTGCCAAACGGAAATAACCGATAGCATCTTTGATCTCCTTGCGCTGATAGAAAGAGGTACCTCCGTAGATGCGATACGGGATATTATGTTTGCGCAGCTCACCCTCGAAAGAACGGCTCTGGGCATTGGTACGATAGAGCACCGCTATCTCATCGTAAGGAAACCTCATCCGCTCGATCTCGCGCACTACCCCTTCCGCTTCCGCACGGTCGTCCATATATGGTTGCAGGAAAAGGAGCTGTCCTTCCTCTTTCTCGGAATAGACCTGCTTGAAGATCTGGTGTTCGTTCTTATGAATAAGCGAATTGGCGGCATTGACGATATTCTGCGTCGAGCGGTAGTTACGCTCCAACTTGAAGAGATGAGCACCGCTGTAGGTCTGCTGGAAATTGAGGATATTACGGATGTCCGCTCCTCGGAAGGAATAGATAGACTGTGCGTCATCGCCCACCACGGTGATGTTATTCTGCGGCGCAGCGAGCACTTTGACCAAGAGGTACTGCACATAATTGGTGTCTTGGTACTCATCCACGAAGATATACCTAAACGCTTGTTGGTATTTATCGCGCACCTCAGGGAAGAGCTGCATCAGTCGCAGCATCTCCAACAGGATATCGTCAAAATCCATCGCATTGCTTGCTTTCAAGCGAAGCTGATAGAGACGATAGACATCGTATAACTCGTACATACGTGCCTCTCTGTCCTGCCGCAACAACTGCTGATTCTTCCCGTATTCATCGGGAGAAATGAGGTTGTTCTTGAGCATAGAGATCCGGGCAAGCACGGCGGCGGGTTTGTATATCTTATCATCCAAACCGCGCTCCTTGCAGATCGCTTTAAGGAGCGAACGGCTGTCGGAGGTGTCGTAAATGGTAAAATCCTTGGTGTAGCCTAACTTATCCGCCTCGGGACGAAGCAGTTTGCAGCACACACTATGGAAGGTACCCATCATCAGATAGCGCGCATCGGTACCGACGAGTTTCTGTATGCGCTCCTTCATCTCACGAGCCGCTTTGTTGGTAAACGTGAGCGCCATGATAGCCGACGCCGGAACGCCCTGCTGCATCACGTACGCGATCTTATAGGTAAGCACGCGCGTCTTACCCGAACCCGCTGCTGCTACAATCAGCGAAGGACCCTCGGTACACTCCGCTGCGGCACGCTGCACACTATTTAATTGGTCTAAAAAGTTCATCATTTCATAAAAAAGCGTGCAAAGGTACATTTTTTTTTGCACATTTGCAAATTTTTTTGTACCTTTGCGCAAAATTTTCAAAAAGTGACGATGTTACCTGTCGATTTCATAGAGAGTATGCACCAACAAATGGGTCATGAGGCGGAGTTGTTGGTACGGGCGCTGGAGACGGAGCCTGTTACGTCTATCCGTCTGAATACCAAGCTGGATGTGCTCACTTTTGAGTGTGACACAGACGAGGTGCCTTGGCATGTGGACGGGTACTATCTGAGTGAGCGTCCTCAGTTCACCCTCGATCCCCTTTTTCACGCCGGTTGCTATTATGTGCAAGAGGCTTCGTCCATGTTTATCCAGCAGGCTCTGGAGCAGTACGTGGATTCCTCTTCTATCGTGTTGGATCTCTGCGCAGCGCCCGGAGGTAAGAGTACCCTCATCAGCGAGTATTTAGGTATGGACGGACTGCTGCTGAGCAACGAAGTAGTGCGTCAGCGTGTGTTCGTGCTCAGCGAGAACATACAGAAATGGGGTAACGGCAACACCGTCGTCACTCACAACTCCGCTGCCGAATACGGCGAGCGGTGCAAACATCTGTTCGACTGCGTGTTGGTGGATGCTCCTTGTTCGGGAGAAGGTATGTTCCGCAAGGACGAGCAAGCTCGTGCCGAATGGAGTCTGCAGGCAGTGCGTCAGTGTGCCGAGAGGCAGCGCAGCATCCTCATGGATGTATGGGATGCACTCAAACCCGGCGGTATCCTCATCTACTCCACTTGTACCTTCAACGAAGAGGAGAACGAGAAGAACGCAGAATGGATTGCGGACAGTCTCGGAGCCGAAGTGCTGCCGGTGGACTATGATCCGAACTGGGGTATTACGGAAGGCACCATGGGATACCATTTCTACCCGCATAAGACCAAGGGCGAAGGCTTCTATATGTGCGTGCTGCGCAAGAACGACGAGCCCCTTCAGCAGGTGAAGATCAAGCCCCTGAAGAAAGAGCCGAACATGCCGCATCCGGAGTATATGCCGGTGATGCGCAGTTGGTTGCAGAATCCGGATAACTGGGCAATCCGTTACTCCGACCGGTTTGCTACGGCGTATCCCCTCAAATACAAAGAGATCATCGATTTCCTTTCCACACAACTGACCTGTATCTCGACGGGCTTCGGTTTGGGCGAAGAGCGCGGTAAAGGTATCGCGCCGCAGCATAGCTTAAGTATGCTGAAAGACCTCCGTAAGGAGGCCTTCCCTAACGTGCCGCTGAATCGCGAGCAGGCACTTTCGTATCTCCGTACCGAGGCGTTGGCGTTGGGCGGTGTACCGCTTGGTTTGGTGCTCTTGACCTACGAAGGCGTGCCTATCGGTTTTGCCAAGAACGTGGGTAACCGCCTCAACAACCTCTACCCCAACGAATGGAGAATCCGCAAACTATAAAGCGCTAAGCGTTTGGCAAAGCCACTGGTAGCAGCGCTCCGTCGAAGAGATGGAGAGCCTCTCTTGCGGGCTGTGTACACCGTACATCTGCGGACCTACCGACACCATGTCCAAGTACGGGTATTTCTCCAAGAACAGACCGCACTCCAGACCGGCATGGATAGCCAGCACTTTCGGCTCGGTCTTGAACAGATCCACGTATGCTTTTTTCACTACCTCCAACAGAGCCGAATGAGGATTCGGATTCCAACCCGGGTAGCCGTCTCCGTGCGTCACTTCGTCGCAAGCCATGGAGAGTGCCTGCTCAACGACCCATTTGAGGTGATGTTTCGAGGTCTCTTTGGACGAACGCTGCGAGGTGTTGATCTCGATATAGCCCTCTTTCTTAGCCCCTTCGAGGCACGATTGTTTCATCTTGATAGAAGCGAGGTTCGTCGATGTCTCCACGAGTCCCGGCATCTCGCTGCTCATAGCGATCATGCCGTGCGGACATTCGCAGAGCGCCATGATGAGCCTGCACGCTTTCTCGGCAGGGATAAACGTCTTAGGCATATCGGTGGTCTCTAACTCCAGACGCATCTCTTTCTCCACTTCTCCAAACACATTCTCCATCTGCGCCACGTAGCGGTTCCATTCCACACGGATCTGCTCTTTGTAGGCAAACGGAATGACGAGAACCGCTTCCGCCTCACGAGCGATAGCGTTTCGGAGGTTACCGCCTTGGATAGAGGCTAACCGGATCTCCGTCTGCGGCCAGATACGCGCCAAGAACCAAACGAGCAGTTGGTTGGCATTCGCGCGACCTTTGTTGATATCATCGCCTGAGTGACCACCCATGAGTCCGCTTACGGATAAGCGGACTGCGATGTACGAAGGAAGAATGTACGATGTATTATTCACCGGTTCATAGTGCATCTTCGCGAGGGTGTCGATACCTCCGGCGCAGCCGATGAAGATCTGTCCGTCGTCCTCGGAGTCGATGTTAATAAGTCGTTTGGAACGAAGCATACCGTCTTGGAGCTTCATCGCGCCGGTCAGACCGGTCTCTTCGTCCACGGTGAAGAGGCACTCGATAGCAGGGTGCTGCAACTCAGGATCGGTGATGATCGCCAAAGCCATGGAGATACCGATACCGTCGTCGGCACCGAGGGTCGTACCTTTCGCTTTCAACCAATCTCCGTCTATATAGGTCTCAATGGGGTCTTTGAGGAAATCGTGCTCTACGTTACCGTCTTTCTCGGCTACCATGTCCATGTGGGCTTGCAGGATGACGCCTTCGTGGTCTTCGTAACCCGGGGTAGCAGGTACGCGCATGATGACGTTCATCGCCTCATCGGCTACGCACTCGATACCGTGCTCCTTAGCAAAAGACTGCAACCATTGACTGATCTGCTCCTCGTGTTTAGAGGGGCGCGGCACCTTGCAGATCTCTGCAAAGATGTCAAATACTCTCTTCGTTTTCATATTTCAATTGTTTGAGTTGTCGATTAAAACGTATATGATAGAGGATCGCGGGGATCGCCAAAGCGACGATGAACGCTAACCACATTCCTTCGGCTCCGAGTCCTACGGGGAACGCGAGGATCAGTCCCAAAGGCAGACCGATCGCTATATACGAGAACAGGGCTATACGCATCGGAGCACGAACATCCTGAATACCTCTCAGCATCGCAGCACCGATACACTGCAAGCCGTCTGCGTATTGGAACAGACCACCTATGAGCAGCAACGTCGAAGCCGTCGGGATCACTTCCGGATCCTCCGTGAACAAATACGGCAGGCTGTGCCGACCCAAGATCATGACCGCTGCGCCGATCGTGTTCATCAGCAGGCAGAGGTGTACGGACGCATGACTCGCCATCTTGACTGCCTGCAGGTCGCCCTTACCCATCTGATGCGAGACGCGGATCGTAGTAGCCGCACCGATACCCATAGCCAGCATGAACGTCAGATCGCACATCTGGTTCGCTATATGGTGAGCCGCTAACGCCTCTTTGTTAATCCAGCCTATGATGACGAAAGAAGCCGTGAACAGAAAAGCTTCCGCAAACGACTGCATGCCGATCGGTACGCCGATGGTCAGTAGATGCTCCACCTCACGACGGGTGATAAGCCTTCGCTTCATACCTGTCAGGTACCTTCTCCATTCCGCCTTGCAGCCCATCGCAATGAAGAAACAGACGGGCATCAGACATCGCGAGATCAGCGTAGCCCAACCTGCGCCCTCTGCACCCATCGGCTCAAAGCCCCAATGACCGAAGATAAACACCCAGTTAAGACCTATATTGAGCAGGTTGCAGCCGATCGTGATCATCATCGCTACAAAGGTGTTTCCGAGCCCTTCGAGGAACTGCCGCGAGAAGCAGAAAAGCAGGAAGGGAACGATCGATATAACTATCAATATATAGTACGTACGCGCGCAGGAGACGACTTCGGGCTCCTGACCGAAAGCGTCCAAGTACGGGATACAAGGGGCTAACAGTGCCAGCGAAGCGACACAGAGCAGCGCCGTATAGACGAGTCCGTTCACCAGATACGAGGTGATCTGTTCGTGCTTATGAGCAATCTCATCCTCGGTATGGACCGGCAGCGGGTTCCCGGAGTCCGGTTTCTGTCCTTCGAGGATCTTCTCCAATCTGCCGTGAACATGCCCGACTAAAGGCGTGATACCCATCACAGCGCCCATCGCGAACACCATCACGGTAAAAAAGATCGCATTCGAGAAACTGACCGCCGCCAGATCGGCAGTGCCGTAATGACCGACCATGACCGAATCGAAGAACGCCACCATAGCGGCTCCTAACTGGGTCAGCATCACCGGAAACGCCACCTTCAGGTTGCGTTTGTAATACGGCAGATATGCGGAGAAAGTATTCATTCTATCACTGATTATTCGGCTGAGCAAGAAACTCCCTTGGCGTGATGCCCGTTTCGCGCAGGAAAGCGCGGTGTAAGGCTTGTCGGGACGAGAAACCGCACTTGTTGGCGATGTCCTGCATCTTGAGATCCGGCTTCGTCGTCATCAGCCGCTTCGCCTCCTCCACGCGCAAGGTGTTCACCCACTGATAGAAACTACATCCGTAGGCGTTATTGATCAGCTGACTCAGATAGGTTCTGTTCATCGGTAAGACCTGACGCAGATCCATCAACTGAAACTCAGGATGAAGAAAGGGCTTCTTCCGCTTGATCCACTTATCGATCACCTCTATATGGGCGCTATTCACCTCCTCAGATTCGGGCTCTCTATCATCCAATTCCTTAGCATCCGGGAGCACATCCTGCCGGATCTTACTCCATGGATCCGGACGGAAAAGCACACGTTCTGTCGTATAGGAAAGGATAAAAAGGAGGATCCATTGCTGGGTGAAGATGCGGTTCGGGACGAAACAAAAGACGATGAAATAGAACGAAGCACCGATGATAAAAAGCATCGTCAAATACCTCACTATCCATTGTACGTCTATGTCGTCCATCGTGGAGAAGTTATCCTCGCACCACTGACGGTACTTGCTCACATGGCGGCAAAGCATAAAAAAGATCACCGCCGGATAGATCATGATCAGCTTCAACAGATCCGCTTCCACGAAATAATCCACCACACCCAGCACGATCATCGGAAGGAGCAGCAACACCGATCGCCACCAGTTCAACCACCCGGGTCGCAAGACTTGAGTAGGATAGATATAAAGCAGAAAAGCCAAGATGTTTCCTACCGTCACCGAGGCATTAAAAAACGGATCGTCGGGAGTGCCGCCTACCGCCTTGATGCCCAAGAAATATCTCAAATACAACAACACGAACTGGATACATCCCCACACCAACAGCACGATGGCCCATGAGCGGCGTATGGTGTTATCCTCCTGATGACGGAACAACAGAAAAGCGCCGAAGAAACAAACCGCTAACGTGCAGGTATATTCAAGCGGATTGATGAAGACATCCATCAGTTGCTCGGAGAACAATGTTCCCACACAAAAGCTAACTCCCATCATCAGCAATAACACCGCTCCAAAAACAAATTCGGATCTGTAGTCATACCACAAATCCCGAATTGAACGGGTAGAAAACAACATATCTCTCATTTCGGACATTTCAATTTTTCTGCAAAGGTACACTTTTTTTTGCATATATGCAAATAAATCAATTAAAAATTTAAAATTAGTCGATGGTCGTTAGTCGATAGTCGATGGTCAAACAATAAAATGCGCCCGATCGGACGCATTTTATTTCGTTTTACAACTCCATAGATGATAGCAAGGAGGAATGCAGCGGCAAAGACCTATGCTATTAACTATAAAGACGTATAATACAATACGAACTTAAGAGATAATAGTGTCATCTATTGGTGTGTTTTCTACACCGAAACCGGTGGCGTTGCTTGCGCAAAGAACCGATGTCGGATTCATGGGCATTGTTTCCGTTGCCGGAGAAATATATATACGTTTCATATTATTTTTCACATTTTTTCATTTACCTATTTTCTCATTTTACCATTTGTCCTTGTGCATTGTATTTAGCACCGTTTTTGATGATATAGAGGACGCCGTTTTCAAGAATCTTCTCCGATCCACCAAACTTGGCGGATGTGTTTTCGATGTCCGTAGCGGATGATGGTGCGTTGGCATTGCTTACTCGGAGCACGCGGCGTCCGGGGACATAAGATGGACCTTGCTGATCAACGCTTACTTCGCTCATATTTACATACGCGCGGTACTCACGGAGTTTGACGTTGGAACCGGCTTTGGTAAAGAGGTTGTTGTAGGTCACGTACATACCCGGAGTTACATCCGTCATATCGGCATAAACGCCATAAGTACCATTACCATCGTTACCTGCTGCGGTGTACTCACCGGAGTAGTTGCAAACGAGTTCTGTACCTTCGGGTACATAGAAATACGGTTTGCCTGCTTCGAGTGCGCCCACGTGCTCTTGGAGATAGATCTCAGCCGGTTCAGCAGCTGTTCCGCCTGCTTTGTAGAGCATGGTGTAGAAAGTTGCACCGGTGTATGAATCAATCTGATATGGGTAGCAGAGGGTGTTGAGGTTCATGTGGGTATGCGTACGAACGTATTGCTGAACCGTCGGTTTCGGGAGATAGGTAACACGGATCGAATGACAATAGAAATCACCTGCGCCTTGCACGAATGTCAGTTCTGATTCGCGCAACTCGCCACATGACCAAACGGTCTCATCTTCCTTAGTGCCTTGCTGCAAGGAGCTAACGGTCACATCGCTGCTGTTCTTGACGGTGAAGTCAATGTAGTAATCATCGTTGATACCGGCATTCTTGTTGCCTTTACTATTCCAAACGAAGACCACCTCGCTGATATAGGAATCAGCCGGTACTTCCACTTTGAGGCTGGTGATGCCATATTGCGACTGCATGCGGACACCACGGTTCTCCGAAGCAGGGGAGATGGTATTGTTATTGGCATTGGAGAAAGAAGCAGTTACTTCTCCTTCGGTGAAAGTCGGATTCTTTGCAGGCTCAAAGTCCGTAAAGACAAGACCTTTGACGCCTTCGCCTGAAACAGGCTCTACGAGGGCACGAATTTTGAAATCCTTGAGTGCTGCATATGCAGCGGTGCTGGCAATATTCCAATAGAAACGCAGGTATATTTTTCCTTGCAGGTTCTGCAAAGCTGCCACTTCGGCAGTATTCACCGTCACAGCTACGTCACCCATCGATTTGATATTTCCCTCTTTCACTGCACTCATAAACAGCGGTTCGGCATCATCTGCATCAGAGGTATATACACCCATCTTGTATTGAATTTGGTTTTTCTCTGCATAGAAATCTCCATACAGCTGCGAAATACTCATTGAGTAGCCGATAGGAATATCTACAGAGAAACCCCAATAGAGATTGTTAAGGAAGACGCCGTCGGCAACTTCTTGGGTTGCATAACATTTGTTACGATAGGAAGTTGGCGCTGTTACGGCATTTTCCGTTGTACCGTGATATAGTGCTTTATCTGTCGTAGTCTCGTCCAGTCCGGTACCATTATAAAGTGCCACCGTCAGAGAAGCAGAAGCCGAACCGATGAGTTTCTCTACACCCTCCTCAAAATGGGTGGCATCTGCGAACTCGCGTCCCATACCAAACTCGACATGCGGATTGTCGCTGGTCTTTAGGGCAGCGGTTACATTGAAGTCTTTCAATGCGAGAGTAGTGCCGCCACTATTGATCCACCAGATAAGTTTAACGGTTATCTCACCCGTCAGACCTTGCAGGTTCTCATCCCAACGCAGGGTAGCAATACTATTACTATGACCTGTTCCACTCTGACCGGAAGCAATGGTTTGCACCGGAGATTTATAGAGTTCTACACCGCCTTTTTCAATCACATATTCATAGTACCAATTGTTTTTGGCTTCTACATAGAGATCCGACGAGATCTCACGGAGATTCAGCGAATAATCTTCCTCTATATTCAGCGTGAATGCCATGTATGCGCCGTGGTTCTCTGCGCCATCTTCTTCACCGTTTTGAGTTTTGATAACCACATTGCTGAGATTCATGTTACGATGTGCAACCAGAGCGGTGAACGCGTCCGCTGAGCCGTGATAGAGGGTGCGGTTGGTGAGAGTCTGATACGTCGTTTGGAGAGCCGATGTCTCTACGTGACTGCAACCGGAAGCACGCGTGCCGACCGATTGAATCTCTGTACCAACAATCTCGGAACTCAAACCGAATGTAAACACATCAGAGGGAGCAATCTCTGCTACGCGGTACTCTACTACTGCCACAAAGCATACTTGCTGTGTATTGAAAGTGAAGGTAAACGAAGTAGCGTAATCCAGATCTTGCTCAATGACGGTCGGGTTGCTGTAATCCTTGATTGAGGAAACAGGCACGTTGACCGTTGCTCCATTAAACTCATACAGATTACCTGCCGCATCAGCATTCGTTGTTACATAGAAAGTAACATGTGTTGCTGCGCAGCCTTCCTGTAGAGTAACCGTGTTCTGCGCACCATTAGAGTTCTTAAGCGTCGTATAACCTACTTCATTGTAAGAGATACTTCCGTTACCAGCAGACCAGTTTTTGGTATTATTGCTGGTAATAGCAATCGTCCAACCTTCGGCTGCAGAGCCGGTAGCACCGGTGATGGAGTTAGCTGAAGTAGCCGCCGTTCCATTCTCGCCTAAGTTCCAGGAGAGGACAGCCGTTTCTGCCCATACCCCCATGCTGCAAACTGCCATCAATAGCAGCATTGCAAATGTCTTTAAATAATTTCTCATGTTTGTGTTTTTTGATAAGTGAATTTATTGGATTCGGATTCCTTGCGCGTTGTATTTAGCACCATTTTTGATGATGTAGAGAACGCCCTTCTCAATGATCTTTGTACATTGTACATCGTCACTTTGTACATTCTCTACTCCGGTTTCGGTATCAATAATCGTAGCCGGTTTGCCGAAGCCACCACGTGCGTTAGCAGCGCGTACGATCATACCTTCTTCCAAAGCAGGCAGGGTATTCTCCATGGTCAGGACGCCATTTCGGTTCACGAGGAAGACG
>ONMU01000026.1 GCA_900319035.1 uncultured Bacteroidales bacterium | reverse complement strand
CAAGCGGGTATCAACGTACACGCAGGTTTTGTCGTGAAATGGTAGAAGCTATATAGGCGAAAAGCAAGGAGCCTGTGGGAAGCCAATTCCACAGGTTTTCTTTTAGGGAAAAGGGAAAGGTGAAAAGGGAAAGGTAATGAAATACCATCATCCAGATAGCCACAGTCGCAAGACCGATGAGCGTGGCAGTAAAGGCACGCAGGTTGAATAAGTTCCGATAGATCAGATACACCCATATCGGGAGAACCAGAAAGACTACCGAGGGCAGCCAATAAGCAGCGATGCCGAGCAGCAATGCTATTCGAAAACAGGGTTCTATCGCACTCCCGTGTCGCGGAATGTGGTGAACGATCATTACCGATATCAAGGCAAAAAGAGCGGGAAGGTAATCAGTAATTGAGAGTTGAGGGTTGAGAGTTGAGAGTTGAGAGAACCAAGGCAGCGCGCAGATCAACCCTGCCAATAGCCAAAAGACTATCGGCAGGGTGTGATAGAGAATATTTTGTGTGCTGCGCTTCACAATCAATCGTCAATTAATCCACAAATCCTTTTCGGCGAAGGAGGTTCTTGGGATCTGCCTCTTTGCCACGGAACTCAAGATAGAGCTCTTGGGCATCGCGTGTGCCGCCTTGCTCCAAGAGGTGACGGAAACGTTTAGCAGTCTCCGGCTCGAAGAGGTTACCGGTCTCCTTGAAGGCTGCAAAAGCATCAGCATCGAGCACTGCTGCCCATGTATAGCTGTAATAACCGGCTTCGTAACCCGTGGTGAAGATGTGATTGTAGAAGGTCGGACGATACCGAACGATGATCTCATCAATCATGCCCATCTTGTCCAAGCTCGCTTTCTCAAAGGCATTGACGTCGAGCCCCTCTGCGGTGGTCAGCTCATGGAAATCCATATCGAGGATAGAAGCGGAGAGTAACTCGGTCGTCACAAAGCCTTGGTTGAACTTACCGGCAGCATTGATCTTCGCAATCAGACTGTCCGGAATCACTTCGCCTGTCTGGTAATGGAAAGCGTACGTTTTGAGCACTTCCGGCTCGTATGCGTAGTTCTCCATGAACTGAGAGGGCAGTTCCACAAAGTCACGCGGCGTATTGGTACCGCTCAGACTCTTATAGTGTGCCTTGGAGAGCAGACCGTGGAGTGCATGACCGAACTCATGGAAGAGGGTCTCTACATCGTCCATAGAGAGGAGCGACGGATTGCCTGCGGTGGGTTTATTGAAGTTACCGACGTTGATGATCACCGGACGATGATCCACTCCTTCTGCATCGATATATTGCGGCAGGATATTATTCATCCATGCGCCCGGACGTTTGCCTGCACGCGGGAAATAATCGGTATAGAGGATTCCGATGAGCGAACCATCTGCGTCCGTTACCTTGAAGACCTCTACCTCTTTGTTATAGACCGGCATGTTTTTGAGCGGCTCGAACTGCAGACCATAGAGTTTGGTAGCTACACCGAACGCACCTTTGCGAACGTTGTTGAGTTCGAAATAGGGCTTGATCTCTTCCTCATCGAGGGCATATTTGGCTTTACGGAGTTTCTCTGCATAGTACCACCAGTCCCAAGGCTGGAGAAGTACCTGATCGTCCGTGTGTGGCGTTTGTGCCATCTTCTCTGCGTCCATCATCTTCTGGAGCTCAACCGCTTCGCGTTTGGCAGCTTCGAGAGACGGAGCCCAAACGGATTGCAGGAAAGCATCAACCGTCTGATGGTTCTTCGCCATACAGTCTGCAAGAATATAGTCGGCAGGGTTGTCATAGCCGAACAGTTTGGCTTTCTCGATACGGAGCTCCATCTCGCGAACGATGACGGCTTTGTTGTCATTGTCGTTATCGTGGTTACCGCGTGTGGTGTAGTCCATAAGGAGCTGTTTGCGCAGTTCGCGGTTCTCGCAGTACTGGAGTACCGGCGTGAACGAGGTACGTTTGGGCGTGAAGAGCCACTCTCCCGGGTGACCGGCTGCGGCTGCCTCTTCTGCGGCTGCGGCTTTAGCGCTCTCGGGCAGACCTGCCAACAGTGCCTCATCGGTAACGAAGCGTTTGACAGCATCGCTATTGGTCTCGGCTACGACGTTATTGCCGAACTTGAGCGAGAGGAGAGCCAACTCTTTGTTGATCTCTTTGAGACGCTCTTTCTTGTCTTCCGGCAGGTTAGCGCCGTTGTCCGCAAACGACTTATAGGTCTCGGTCACAAGGCGCATTTGCTCGGGATTGAGACCCAACTGGTTACGCTGGTCATAGACGAACTTCACGCGCTGAAAGAGTTGGTCGTTGAGGATGATTCCATCGCTCAGGTCGCTCAGCATAGGACTTACCTGCTCTGCTATCTCATTCATCTCATCGTTGCCGTCAGCCTCCAACACATTGAAGAACACACCCTGCACGCGGTCTAAGAGCAGACCGCTGCGATCGAGGGCTACGATAGTGTTCTCGAAAGTGGGCTCATCGGGATTGTTGGTGATCGCCTCTATCTCGGCTTTGTTCTGACGAATAGCCTCCTCAAAAGCAGGCATGTAGTGCTCTAACTTGATTTGGTCAAAAGCCGGTACTCCGTATGGAGTCTTCGGCTGCTCCAACAACGGGTTGGTTTGGTTACATGCTAATAAACTCATAGCAATAACTCCTAAAAAAATGGTTTTTTTCATATTATCCTATAATTAATTTCCTTCGTACATCGTACATCTTTCCTTCTTTACTTTATCCTGACGTTTTTCTCCATGGACTGTCTGATCATACGCCGTAACTCTTGTGACTTGGTGTCCGCTTTCTTATGGAGGATCGGACGGAAGTCTTTGGCGTACTTGCACTTGGCAAGTTTGATCTGCAGGTTATCCATGTTTCCACCCACGTGTACACCTAAATAAATAGGTTTGAGGACGTTGATGTCGTAGTCAAACGTCATGTCGGTTTTATGCCGTCCGCCCAAAGCTACCATGTAGTTATCCATGGAGATAGCTAATGGATAGACATCTATCTCGTCCTTATAGACGGTGATCTCGGCATTGATGGAGTCGATGACGTTCTCGGTCTTCTTGTTGAACATCAGCAGTTTGCTGATCTTGGTGAAGGTCTCGCCGTCCAATACCACCATGTTCGCACCCGAGAGGGATGCGGCTCCACGGAGCGTACTGATCTTCGGCTGATATTGACTGTTGAGATAAGTCTCTGCTGCCAAATGGAACTGTGCGTTACCCTTGAAACTGCTGAGCATCGGTACCATCTCTTTCAAGTTCGGTATCATCGCCAAGAGCTCGTCGATATTGACATCCAACATGTGGTAGTCGAGTCCCACATAGAGGTGGTTGCGACGCGGCGTACGATAGATAGCGGTTAGTTGCAGTTTGGCTGCGTGGCAGATGAATCCCACCTCGTCGAGGATCAGTTTGCCTTCCTTGACAAATAATCCGCCCTTGAGGTCTTTGGCTACCTGTTCGAAGATCTCCACCTCTCGGATATGGGTATTGAGCGCCAAGTCCACATCTGTCGGAACCAAGAAAGGTTCCTTTAGACCGCCTTCGGCTGTAGAACCACTATCGCTGTTAGACCGCTCACTTTCGTTCGCTGAAGGAACGCTTTCGGCTGAAGGAGCCTCTTCCTCGCTACCTTTGTCGGCGGAGAACCAAGCCAAGAGTTGGTTGGCGTCACAGTGGTCGGAGATAATATCCAACTCACCCTCGAGTATATCTTCGTGGCGGAACCATTTACCCATATTACGGACGTGTCCTTTGAGGTTCAAGTCCGAATGTCCCAGTTCGACACGCGAGTTCTCAATGGTCATCTCGCGGTTGGAGTACGCGAACTCAATAGACGGAATACGGATGATCTCCGGGAGACGTTCAGGAATAGACAGCTCACCGTTTTTGAGGTTCACTTTGAGGCGCGGATTCCATTTGAGGAGCATATTCTCTTCGTTGGCGTTGTACCGCGAACCTGCCTCTAAAGCTAACGTGCCGGTCTTAGCTGCAAGTTCGGAACCGATATGTACCTCAGCCGCTTGTGCGTTCAGCTTGGAGTTCAGCACAGGGATGGTCTTGTTGCTCCGACTGCCGCCCAGCGATGCCTGCAGATGAGAGGGTTGCAGGTCGGCTTTTATATCTTTGAAATAACCATTGAGCGCTTGGCAGTCCAATTGGGCTTCCAAGACCGGTATAACGGTGGTGTCTTGGGTGTTATACTCGGCGTACGCCTTGATCTTAGGCGCATTGATGGTCACATCCATCGAGTCCATGGCTACGCGTAAGGGCTGCTCGGTCTGCAGTCCGACAGCGGCGTAGAGCACCTGATTCTTGCTCAGCATATTACCTGCCTCCAGTTGGATAGCCGATGCCTGCAGAGCGGTCTTCAGAGGCGTGTTCATCTCGAAATCGATCTTATCGGTCTCCAAGTCGATACGAGCCCAGTTAACGGATTGTCTGGACGGTGTGGGGTTTGGCAGCTGAAGGCGTACCGTCGTCTTGGGCAGCTCTGCCTCCATCGAGTCCATAGCAAAACGGATGTCTGACAAGAGCAGGTCGGCATCTATATGTCCCTTCTCCAAATGCATCTGAGTAAGGTCGCTCAGTCTCATACGGGCGTTCGCTTTACCTTGTGCGCGACCCGATAAGTCCATATTCTCGGGCATGAAATACGCAAAGTCCGGCAGGTTAGCGTCCAGATCCAAAGCAAGGTTCATGGACAAGTCTCCCAACAGGTCATTGATCATACCCTTAGCCGCTACCGAGGACTGTTTGGTATTGGCTTTGAGCGAATGGATAGCTACTGACGAACGCTCACCTTTGTTCATACGCAGGTCTGCGTCAGCTTTGAGCACTACATCCTCTAATTCGTATGGCAGCGGTTGATACGAACCCTTACCGTCCGTGAGGTTCAGGTTCGCCTGAATATGCGGTAAAGTCTGCTCGCTGACGAACCCTTGTACATGTGCGTTCAACTGTACCTTACCATCTACGCGAATGTCCTTGAGGGCTTGCATGAACTTAGCCGGAACGAGTGCCAAGAGCGGTTCGATCTGCCATGTGGCGGTCTCAACCTTAGCGTCTATCGCCAAACTGTCTCCGATAGTGACTTCTCCTCCCAGACGCAGATCGAACTCATTGACCACCAGACGGGCTTCATCGAGAGCAAAATGCATCGTATTCAGATCCATCGCCAATGGTGATACCAACTCTACATGCAGATGATCTGCGTAATCCTCGTTCTGAAGACGTGCGCATACATCTTGGGCATCGAGGGTAAGAAGCATATCGTCCCAACTTGCCGCTTTCGCATTCAGTTTAGTCTGACCCAACGAAGCTTCGATGGTATCTTTGTCGTCCACAAAAGTGATATAGTTTGCTTTCAGACTCAGACCGTCCACCTGCAGTTTATTGAAAGGCAGGGCAAAAGCCGAAGTGTCCTTTTGGGCGGTGTCCGGCGAGGTGACGAAAACCTCTAAGTTATTCGATCCGTCTGCCGCCATGAAGAAATTGACGCGAGCATCATCGAGAATAGCCTCGTGTACATGCAGGTTCTTATGGTTCAAGAACTCCATCACATCGACCGTTGCTACGATTCGCTTAGCTGCTACGACAGTATCGTTCTGTGCGCCGGATTTGGGATTGATGAGCAGCAGACCGTCTGCACGCAGTCCGAAACGCGGGAAGGTGGAGAAGAACGTCAAATCGACTTCTCCTATCTCGTGCTCACAGGTGATATATTTCGCTGCCGCCTCGCGTGCAATGGGTGTCAGACGTTCCGGCGTGAAGACGACATACACGGCAAAACATGCTACCGCTATCACGATCAGGACAATACCAAGTAGCGTCCAACCGAAGATTTTCAATGCGCGTTTCATAACCAACAGATTTTATTGTTTGGTAAAGTAAAATTTGTGTTTCTTGTCGCCACTCTCGTAGTACTCCAGATCACTATTGGTTAGCTTACTAACCACGTACTCTTTCGGAATAACGGCTCCCTGATTATCCATCACATGGATCTCATGCAGGTTGCCTTTTTTCTCCAGTTGGTAATGAAACCATCCGTTTCCGTAAGGCTCCAGATCTTCCTCATAAACATCTTCGCTCAAATCCCACTGTCTTCCCCAGAAATAGCCGGATTTGTCAGACTGCTCGTCGGTAAACCGTACATAGTGCTGAGTGCCGTTCTCTAACCAGAGGGCTTGGAGATCATTGACGTAATACGATGGTTCGTCTTTTTTACAACTGCACATCATCATACCCAAAAGGGCAACAAAAATCAATCTGTAAGCTTTCATAATTATGCTTTTTTGATGTTAATATTCACGTTGTAACCGTCCATCTCAAGCGCTTCGCTGTTTGAAAGTTTGAGCGCTTCGCTGTTTGAAAGTTCGAGTTTGGTAGCGAGGACTTGGGATGCGATGTAATCGCCGCAATGGAGGACTGCGTTGTGGATCTGAGGACAGTCTTCGAGTTCGATCTCGATGCGGTCGGTGATCTCCAAGCCGGACGACTTACGCAGGTTCTGGATGCGGTTGATAAGCTCACGCGCGATACCTTCTTCGATGAGTTCGTCTGTCAGTTCGATGTCCAAAGCGACGGTGAGGATTCCGTTGTTGGCTACCAACCAGCCAGGCATGTCTTCCGTCAGGATCTCGACGTCCTCCTCTATCAATTGATAATTGACAGTTGACAGTTGATAATTGCCATATTGCTCCATTTGAGCGATCTGGTCCTGATTCATCGCGTTAATCTCAGCAGCTACGGCTTTCATCTGGGCGCCGAGTTTCTTACCGAGGACTTTGAAGTTCGGTTTGATCTTCTTGACGAGACGAATCTCCGATTGCTCGGCAGGAACGATGACAAGCTCTTTGACGTTCACCTCGGATTTGATGAGGTCTGAAACGTGCATTAATGCACGTTGCGATTCTTGATCCGGTGTCGGGATGACGGCTTTCTGGAGCGGCTGACGCACGTTCTTCTCTGCGCGTTTGCGGAGCGATAGGATGGTGGAAGTCGCTTGCTGGGCGAGGTACATCTGACGCTCAAGGGTCTTGTTGATGAGGGACTCATCGGCTTTGGGCCACGTGCTGAGGTGTACCGTTTCGCCCGTGAGGTCGCGATAGAGACGGTCGGCATAGAACGGAGCGTTTGGCGCCATGAGTTGCGCTACCGTCTTGAGGCAGAGATATAACGTCTCATATGCCGCCTGTTTGTCAGCATTCATCTCACCACCCCAGAAACGTTTGCGGTTTAGACGCACGTACCAGTTGGAAAGGTCATCCTGCACGAAATCCGAGATAGCACGTCCGGCTTTGGTCGGTTCGTACGCTTCGTATGCCTCCGTAACCTCTTGAATGAGGGAGTTCAGTTTGGAAAGTATCCATTTGTCAATTTCTGTATGACACGCTTTCTTTTCCAAACTATGTAACCCGAATTGCCATCCATCCACGTTCGCATAGAGAGCGAAGAAGCCATAGGTGTTATAGAGCGTTCCGAAGAATTTACGGCGGACTTCATCGACGCCTTCGGGGTCGAACTTGAGGTTCTCCCACGGCGAGGAGTTGGTGAGCATATACCAACGAACGGGGTCTGCTCCGTATGTATCGAGTGCGCCAAAAGGATCGACAGCGTTGCCAAGACGTTTGGACATCTTATTGCCGTTCTTATCGAGGACAAGTCCGTTGGAGATGACGTTTTTGTAGGCTACCGTTCCTTCGATCATGGTGTGGATTGCGTGGAGGGTGAAGAACCATCCGCGTGTTTGGTCCACGCCTTCGGAGATGAAGTCGGCAGTACGCGGTGCGTCGGCGTTCTCGAACGGATAGTGGTTTTGTGCGTACGGCATTGCGCCCGAGTCAAACCACACGTCGATGAGGTCGAGTTCACGCTTCATGGGCTTGCCGGACGGAGAAACGAGGATGATCGAATCCACATAAGGACGGTGCAAGTCGATAACCGAAGGATCGTAATTAGCCTTCGAATAATCGCCCACTTTATGGTTCGGCCACGGGTTCGCGGACATGAAGCCTGCCTTCACAGATTTCTCGATTTCATCGAACAATTCTGCGATGGAACCGATGCAAATTTCTTCTGTTCCATCTTCGGTACGCCAGATCGGCAGCGGTGTTCCCCAATAACGTGAACGGGAAAGGTTCCAATCGTTGAGGTTATTGAGCCACTGACCGAAACGTCCTGTTCCGGTGGATTCGGGCTGCCAGTTGATGGTTTTGTTGAGGGCGATCATCTCGTCGCGCGCCATGGTCGATTTGATGAACCAGCTGTCCAACGGATAATAGAGGACAGGTTTGTCGGTTCGCCAGCAGTGGGGGTACGAGTGTACATGTTTCTCCGTGCGGAGGAGACGACCATCGGCTTTCATCTCCAGACAGAGGTGGAGATCGAGCGATTCTGCCTTAGAAGCTGCGATTTCATCGTACTTTCCGTCGATGGAGAACTGCGGGTCATAGGCGTTCTTGACCCAACGACCGGCATAACGACGGTAGAGCTCGTCGTTGACATGGTTTTTGTACCAAGCTTCGTCCAAATCTTCCACATTCCAATATTTGCCGGTGAAATCGACCATCGGACGTGGTCCGTTGTTCTTGGTCTGCATGTAGAGACCCGGTACTCCGGCAGCGTCAGCTACTTTCTTATCGTCCGCTCCGAAAGTGGGGGCGATATGAACGATACCGGTTCCATCTTCGGTGGTAACGTAGTCTCCGGGAATGACGCGGAATGCTCCTTCGCCCGGGTTGACCCACGGGAAGAGCGGCTCGTATTCGAGTCCGACGAGTTCTGCGCCTTTGTAGCGGGCTACGATTTTCGGCTCAAGGAGTTTGCCTTCTTCGTCTGTTCCGCAGAGGTCTTTCTGATAAACTGAGAGACGTGCTTCAGCAAGGATAATATGGTCACCGGTGGGTGTCTCCACTTCCACGTAGTCGATCTTTGGTCCCACACAAAGAGCCGTGTTGGAAGGAAGTGTCCAAGGCGTAGTCGTCCATGCGATGATATAAGTGGCTGCGCCGTTTGAGAGTTTGAAATTGTTTGAAGGTTTAACTTTGAAACGTGCAGTACAAGTCAGATCCTTGACGTCACGGTAGCAACCGGGCTGGTTGAGCTCGTGGGAGGAGAGACCTGTTCCGGCAGCAGGGGAATAGGGCTGAATGGTGTAACCCTTATAGAGGTAACCTTTCTTGTAGAGCTCTTTGAGGAGGTACCAAAGGGTCTCGATGTACTTGTTATCGTACGTGATATAGGGATCGTCCAAGTCAACCCAGTAGCCCATCAGTTTGGTGAGGTTTGTCCACTCGGCGGTGTATTTCATGACCTCACGGCGGCAAGCTGCGTTGTATTCATCGACAGAGATCTTCTTGCCAATATCCTCTTTGGTGATACCAAGCATTTTCTCGACTCCCAGCTCTACGGGCAGACCGTGGGTATCCCAGCCTGCCTTACGGCGTACCTGAAAACCTTGCATCGTCTTGAAACGGCAGAAGGTATCTTTGATGGTACGTGCCATAACGTGGTGAATACCGGGTTTGCCGTTAGCCGAGGGAGGTCCCTCGAAGAACAAAAACTGCGGATGACCCTCTCGTGTGGTCACACTCTTTTCGAACAATCCTTCTTTCTCCCACTGCTCTAACACCTCACGGCTTAGAGCAGCTAAATCTAATCGTTTGTATTCGTTAAAATGTTTCATTATTGTGATTTTTTATATCCTTATACATACGCGAAACGCGCACTTATGAGCGCGCATGACGCAATTTGGGCACAAAGGTACTACTTTTTTATGAAATATGCAAACTTTCCGGCGTTTTTTTGTTGATTTTATCGAAGATAATAGTTTTTGCGCAGCGTTTCGAACTGTTCGGGCTGTGCTTTGAGTTGCCGAGTTATATCTTCGAGCCAATGAGGATTGTTGGGTTCGGCAGTCTTGCCCGAGTACGGATAGGCGGAGACGTCTATGGGGGGCAATTGGAATAGATTTGCGATAGAATTCAGGCACATCTGGGTAGCATTTCGTTTACCTTGTACGGAATAACCCGCGATGTGCATGGACGCGCGAAAGGCGGATTGTAGCACCTCTTTGTTCAGATTCGGCTCGTTCTCCCATGTATCCAATATGAAAGGGTGTCCGCTGTGGAGCAAGGCTTGCTCGTCCACCACTCCTCCGCGTGCTGCATTGATGATGAGTGCGTCGGGTTTGCAATGCGAGAGGAAGTTCTCGTCGCACAGGTGACGCGTCGGACAAACAAGCGGCACATGGAAGGTGATAATATCGCAATTCTTCGCGATTTTATCGAGAGAAATACCGATTCCTTTAGGCGGGTCATTGAGCAGCACTTTGAACCCTTTTCGCTCTGCCATCTTGGCGACCAACGAACCTACATGACCGACTCCGACGATGCCGATCGTCGGTGGATTTGAAGATTTGAAGATTGGAAGATTGGAAGATTTAGATTCATCAATGGCTTGCTCGATGTAGTCGCAGACGGCTTGCGCGTTGCAACCCGGGCACGACATCCAATGGATGCCGTGGGTGTCACAGTACGCTGTGTCTATATGGTCAAAGCCGATGGTAGCCGTACAAACGAGCCGAACCCGCGAGCCAGACAGAAGTGCTTCGTTGACTTGCGTGCGGGTTCGGATCACTAATACGTCTGCTTCTCGTACGGCGGAAGCATCGATTTGTTCCGGTTTCATCGGATAAATCTGCACTTGTGGCCACGCTTTTTGAACCGCCTCCACGAGAAACGGGATATATTGGTCGCAGACGATTACCATGTTGTCGCTATTAGCAGTTGTATTTGATGTTATCAATCAAGCGTACCGGTCCGCAGTACACGGTAATACAACCGATCGCGTGATCGAAGGTGTCTGTGGGCAACAAGGTGGTTTGGTCCACAATCTCGTAATACTCTACTTCGAGACCCTCTACCGCATTGACAGTATCGATGACGCGTTGCTGCACGTTAGCTACCGTAGCACCTTCTTCTTTTGCCCATTTCAACGAAGAAAAAAGCGTTTTGGAGATAGAGAGAGCAGTCTCTTTTTCGGCGGCAGAGAGCCGTTCGTTACGGCTGGAGAGCGCCAAACCGGATTCCTCGCGTACGATCGGACAATCGATGATTTGCAGCGAACCGAAAGTGCCTGCCATGGAGCTGCGTTCCACCATATGATGGATGATCGCTAATTGCTGAAAATCCTTCTCGCCGAAATAGCCTTTGTCAGGTTGCACGAGGTAGAAGAGTCGGCTGACAACTTGTACGACACCGTTGAAGTGACCCGGACGCATTTTGCCTTCCATGACCTTGTCCAGCCCTGCGAAATCAAACTCAAAGGTCTTGTTCATCTCCTCTGCGGAGTACATCTCTTCGGGTGTCGGAGCGAAGACGAAATGGGCACCGATGGAACTGAGCAACTCGGCATCGCGTTCGATGTTACGAGGGTACTTAGCCAAATCCTCTTTGTTGTTAAACTGGGTCGGGTTGACAAAGACGGAAACGACACAGATGTCATTCTCCGCTACTGCTCTTTTGACGAGGCTTGCGTGTCCCTGATGGAGAGCTCCCATCGTCGGAACCAAACCGATTGTTTTGCCTTCTTTTTTGCATGCACTTACTGCTGCCTGCAATTCTTTTTTGGTTGTGATTATCTGCATAATTTTTTCTTAAAAATGACACAATATTTTGAAAAAACGTGCAAAGTTACGCAAAATTCCTTGAAAAATAAAATTTTTTGACACTTTTTCTTCATTTTTTTTCGTAATGTCAGATTTTTTTCGTACCTTTGCAATGCGAAAAAGTATATAAGCCCATGAAAGAGCCTAATCGTATCCTTTTTATCTCGCAGGAGATTAACCCTTATTTGCCGGAGGAGACCCCGATCCGTCAGCTCAATCGTCAATTACCGGAGTACTTCCAGTCTCATAGTTATGAGACCCGTACGTTTATGCCTAAGTTTGGCGAAATCAACGAGCGTAGAAACCAATTGCATGAGGTGATTCGTCTGTCAGGAATGAACCTGATCATCGAAGATGCGGATCATCCGTTGCTGATCAAGGTGGCTTCCATTCAGTCTGCGCGTATCCAGATCTATTTCATTGACAATGATGATCTTTTCCATCGTCGCAAAGGTGTGATAGATGATAATGGCGTGGAGTATCCGGATAACGATGATCGTGTTATTTTCTTTGCCCGTGGTGTGATTGAGACGGTGAAGAAGTTGCGTTGGACGCCGGATATTATCGTTTGTTCGGGATGGATGAGTGCATTAGCTCCGCTATACCTGAAAAAGGCCTTTAATGATGAGCCGTTTTTCGCGCACTCCAAGATCGTGGTGACCTTGGATGATAACGAATATCAGAAACCTTTCCCCACTTCGTTCTCGGATAAGTTGCGCATTGACGGAATCAGTAATACCGATGTTCGTTCGATAGCCGGTTTCCCTGTCGGATACGAGGAGTTGATGCGTTTGGCGATTGATTTCTCCGATGCCATCGTGTATGCTTCACCAAAGGTGAACCAGCGATTGATGAACTATGCAGAGACGAAAGGCAAGCCGATTTTAACGTACGAGCCGACGGCGGATGTGAATGAGATGTGTAGCCGTCAGTGGGATTTTTATCAGACTCTATTGCAAACCAATGAATAAACGAATATCGTTTTATACTATTTTAATCGTTCTGGCATACTGTTTGGCGGGCTGCAAGGACGATGTGAAGAGTGCGGGACAAGCCGTACTGGATGACGACGATGCTGTCGTTGTTTATGCCGATACCTTTCCGATTTGGTCTATGATGGACAGTTGTGAGGCGATTATCTCGCAGGCTGATTCGTTCTTGTTGGGCGAGTTGGAGTCGCGTTACGGTTTGGTTCGCTCTTCTATCTTGACGCAGTTAGCTTGTCCGGTGGGATTCTCGTATCCGGAGGGCTCGGTGGTCGATTCGATCTGTCTGTTTATGTACTACTCCAGTTGGGTCGGCGATGCGAACGCTCCGTTGGCTATCAATGCGTATCTGATGGATAAGGGTACGTTCAACTATTCGGGTGTTTATCCGACCGATCTGAAGATCGATGACTACTGCTCGCGTACGAAGCCTGTATTGACGAATCGTCAGATCGTGGTTGCGTCGGAGAAGATGGATTCCATTGCAAATGAGAGCGGTACGTATATACCGGTTGTTCGGATGAGGGTGAATGATGATTTCATGGATTATTTCTGGGCGATGAAGTCATTTGAGAGCCAAGAGGCTTTCAATAAGCAGTTTAACGGTCTGCTTTTGGAGACTTCGTTTGGTTCTTCCACGATGCTGAATATCTCGGATATAGCCTTAGGTGTGTATTATCATTTCCCGTACTCCAAGGCGGGCAAGGACACTACGGTGACGGATATGAAGGCGTTCTACGCCAACTCGGAGATCCGTACGGTGAACCATCTGGATTATCCGGATAAAAAAGAGTGGATAGATGAGTTGCTCAATGACTCCGACACCTATAATTATATTATATCGCCTGCGTACGCGTACACGCGCGTGACGTTCCCGATGGAGAGTATTGTGGATTCTATTATGCAGCATATGGTGGAGGAAGAAGGCGATTTGATCATTGAGACGAAGCGCCCGTATGTCAACAGAGCCTATGTGCGGATTGATGTCACCAATAAATACACGGGTTCGGAAGCCGACAAGACGAGTGCGGATTGGTTGCAGCCTGCTCAGTACATGCTGCTGATCAAGGAGTCCTCGATGAAACGTTTCTTCACGGAGCGCGAACTGCCTTCGGACACGTGCGCGTTGCTCAGTACGCTGGTACAAGGAACCGATTCGAATGGTGATGCTATCTACTACTATAACTACGATATGTCGGATTTTCTGACGAATCAGCTGCGTAAGCACACGACGGATTCGGAATTGAAGATGATGCTTGTACCGGTAACCTTAGTGGCCAACTCGTCCGGAACGGCAGCGTCAGCGTATTCAGCCGTCCGCCAGCAGCAGACGATGTCCGCTACGCAGATCCGTTCTGCCAAGAACGGCATGAAATTCGAGATCGTGTATAGCGGATTCTCCATTCCTTCGTTCACAGACGAGGACTAAACTAAAGAAAAACGCGGCCGACGGTCGCGTTTCTCTTTTAACTATTATGTTAGGACTCTTATACGGCGTTTTTGAG
The DNA here is from genome assembly GCA_900319035.1 of uncultured Bacteroidales bacterium. Classification (GTDB taxonomy): domain Bacteria; phylum Bacteroidota; class Bacteroidia; order Bacteroidales; family Paludibacteraceae; genus Colicola. The sequence continues at coordinate 14,164 of ONMU01000026.1, read as the reverse complement.
TCGTACCATTTTGTCCTTGCCTAATTTCTGTTCGGCATATTCTTTGGTTACCGTGAAGGAGGTCTTTACTCCTTCTTTTTTGTTGCTCGGCAGTTCGAACATCAGATCCGCCATGATGGTCTCCATCAGTCCGCGCAGTCCGCGAGCTCCGAGTTTGTATTCGAGCGCTTTATCTACCACATAATCGAGTGCGTCATCCGCGAACGTCAGTTCCACATTATCCATCGCCAGCAGTTTCTTGTACTGTTTGGTGAGGGCGTTTTTGGGTTCGGTGAGGATATTCCGCAAAGCCGTTTTGTCAAGCGGTTTCAGATAAGTCAGAACCGGCAGACGACCGATGATCTCAGGAATCAGTCCGAAGGACTTGAGATCCTGCGGTGCGATATACTGGAGGAGGTTGTTCTTATCCACGCGTGCAGCCTCTTGCTGTGCAGCAAAACCCACGGTCTGCGTGTTCATGCGTTGCGAGATCTTACGCTCTATGCCATCGAAGGCACCGCCGCAGATGAAGAGGATATTCTTGGTATTGACATGAATATACTCCTGATCCGGATGTTTGCGTCCTCCCTGAGGCGGCACGTTGACCACCGATCCTTCGAGCATCTTGAGCAAGCTCTGCTGTACGCCTTCTCCGCCCACGTCACGGGTGATGGATGGGTTCTCGGATTTGCGGGCAATCTTATCGATCTCATCAATGAAGACAATACCTCTCTCTGCTTTAGTGACATCGTAATTGGCGTCCTGCAGCAAGCGAACGAGGATGGTCTCTACGTCTTCTCCTACGTATCCAGCCTGTGTGAGCGAGGTGGCGTCACCGATAGCGAAAGGCACCTTGAGCATCTTCGCGATGGTCCGAGCGAGAAGCGTCTTACCCGTTCCGGTAGAACCGACGAGAAGAATATTGCTTTTCTCTATCTCTACGTCATCGTTGGTGATCGATTGCAGGACACGTTTGTAATGGTTGTACACCGCAACAGAAAGGAAGCGCTTGGCTTCCTCCTGTCCGATCACGTATAAATCCAGAAAATCCTTAATGGCTTGCGGAGTAGGCAGGGAGTCTAAGTTGATCGATTGATCCGAGTTGACGCGCGCTTTGCGCATCGCCTCTACCATGTGATGCCCCGACTCGATACAGTCCGAACAGATGAGCACATGTTCCTCCATGCCGGAGAACATATCCGGCATCGGACGCCCACAGAAAGAGCATACGTCTGTGTTCTTTTGCTTTCCCATTAGTCTTTGTGGATATAGAGTTTATCAATCATTCCGTATTCGAGTGCCTCTTTGGAGGTCATCCAGTGGTCACGATCGGCATCCTGACGGATCTGGTCAATCGCTTTGCCCGAATGGTCGGAGATGATCTGATAGAGTTCGTCTTTGAGTTTGAGGATCTCCTTAGCGGTGATCTCAATATCGGATGCTTGTCCCTGAATGCCACCAAGGGGCTGATGGATCATGACGCGGCTGTGGGGCAAAGCGGCACGCATACCTTTCTCACCTGCTACCAGCAGCACAGCTCCCATGGAAGCTGCGAGACCGGTACAGATAGTAGATACGCGCGCTTTGACAAACTGCATCGTGTCATAGATACCCAGACCGGCATACACCGAACCACCGGGTGTATTCAGATACAAGTTAATATCCCGCTCGCTATCCACAGAGTCCAGATAGAGCAGCTGTGCTTGGATGACGTTTGCGGTGTAGTCATTCACCTCGGTACCAAGGAAGATCACGCGATCCATCATCAGGCGGCTGAAGACATCCATCTGCGTCACGTTGAGTTGACGCTCCTCCAAGATAGTGGGCGATATATAGCCGTAGCTCGCGTGGGCTGAATCCATGCTGCGAGACATAACGTTCTCTACATGCATAGAGTTCAAACCCTGCGAAACTGCGTATTTCAGAAAATCATTGGACATAAATGTCAAATTTCAAATCTTCAATTTCAAATTATTTCTTCTCGTCCTTAGCTGCTGCGCGTTTAGCTTGTGCCATCTGGATGTCATAAGCGATCGGAGAAGCGATGAACAGAGACGAGTAGGTACCTACGATCACACCCATGAGGAGCGCAAATACGAAGCCTTGGATCGTCTCACCGCCGAATGCGAAGATAGCCAGCAATACCACGAACGTACTCATAGAGGTCGAGAACGTACGGCTAAGCGTGTTGTTCAAAGCGTCGTTGATGTTCACGTGACGATCACGCTTCGGATAGAGCGTGTTGTACTCACGTACACGGTCGAAGATGACCACGGTATCGTTGATAGAATAACCGATAACGGTCAGGATAGCCGCGATGAAGGCTTGGTCAATCTCCATTGAGAACGGCATGATCTTCCAGAGGATAGCATACAGACCAAGGATGATCACTGTATCGTGCGCCAAGGCAGCAATAGCACCTACCGAGTAAGCGAAGTTGCGGAATCGGAGCAGGATATAGAGGAAGATCACAGCCAATGCAGCGAGCACAGCCCAGACAGCACTGGTCTTGATGTCATCTGCGATAGCCGGTCCTACTTTCTGGCTCGACATGATACCTACCTCAGCGTTCGAGTCGGTAGAGCGGAAGTCCTCGAAAGTGATACCCTCACTCAAGAACGGCTTGCAGCCTTCGTACAACAGTGCCTCGATAGCCTCGTCAGCCTCAGCGTTATCCTCTTGGATACGGAAGTTGGTGGAGATACGAACTTGGTTAGCGTCGTTACCATAGGTGATCACGTTGATACCGAAGGTCTCGCCGTCCTCCAGAGTAGCCTTTAAGGTGTTCTCCAGATTCTCACGAACATCCTGTGTGTTGATGCTCTTGTCAAAACGAACAACGTAGTTACGTCCTCCGGAGAAGTCGATACCGAGGTTCAGTTTACCGAACAAGTGCGGCTCCAGACCGAGGATAGCGAAGATCACGAGTGCGCCGGAGAGGCAGTAAGCAGCCTTACGAGCACCTACGAAATCGAAGTGGATATCCTGGAGGAAGTTCTTCATCAGCGAGGTGGTGAAGCTCAGCTCCTTAGCATTGTCTTTCTTGCAGTAGTCCTCCAGCAAGAGACGGGTGATGAACACAGCCGTGAGGAAGGAGGAGATGATACCGATCATGTAGGTAACAGCGAAGCCCTTGATCGGACCGGTACCGAAGATAGCCAAGATAGCACCGGTCAGGAACGAAGTCACGTTCGCATCCACAATCGCGGTGATGGCACCCTTGAAACCGTCCTCGATAGCCTTACGCATACCTTTACCTGCGCGGAGCTCCTCACGGATACGCTCGTAGATAAGAACGTTCGCATCGACTGCACAACCCATGGTGAGGACGATACCGGCAATACCCGGCAGCGTCAGTACAGCGCTGAACGAAGAGAGAATACCTACCAACAGGAATACGTTGCAAACCAACGCAGCGTCGGCAATCAGACCCGGGATCCAACCGTAGTAGAAGATCATATAGATCAGGATAAGGCAGAAACCGAGAACGAAAGACCAGAGACCCGACTGAATAGCCTCACGACCCAGAGACGGACCTACCACGCTCTCCTCGATGATACGAGCCGGAGCCGGCATCTTACCGGACTTCAAGGTGTTTGCCAAGTCTTTTGCCTCTTCTACGGTGAAGTTACCGGTGATCTGGCTGTTACCGCCTGCGATCTCATTCTGTACGGTCGGGAAGGAATAAACATATCCGTCGAGTACGATAGCTACCGATTTGCCGATGTTATCTTTGGTCAGACGCTGCCAAGTCTTAGCACCCTCAGCGTTCATGGACATTGATACGTTTGCATAGGCGCTGATCTGCGAGAAGTCTGCGCGAGCATCGGTGATCACATCACCTTCGAGCGAAGCGCGACCATCACGCTGAGCCTTGAGGGCTACGAGCTGATAGTATGCGTTTGCTTCATCGATAGCTTTTACAGTCCAGTAGAAACGTGCGTCACGCGGCAGAACAGCTTTAGCGATCTGCGAGTTGAGCATTGCGTTTACTTTAGCGGTATCTACATAGTGAACGGTACCTACTACCGGACCACGATAAGCCTGACCGGCTTGGTTGATAGAGGGGTTGAGGACAGCGAAGAGCGGGTTGTTCTTCTTGTACTCTTCTATCTGTGCAGCCTGATCAGCCTCAGCAGCTGCGGTCGAGTCGCCTAATAACTCAGCGAGTTCATCGCCTTCTGCTTTCGGAGCCTCTTCTGCTTTCACTTCCTCTGCTTTTGCCTCTTCTGCCTCAGGAGCGGAAGCTGCGAACTCACGGTTGATCTGTGCGAGCATCGGGAGGAGCTCAGAAGCCTCATAGGTCTCCCAGAACTCAAGGTTAGCAGATCCTTGGAGGAGTTTACGAACACGTTCCGGCTCTTTGATACCCGGCAGCTCGATCAGGATACGACCCGGCTGAGCCAACTTCTGGATGTTCGGCTGAACAACACCGAAACGGTCGATACGCGTACGGAGCACGTTGAACGAGTTCTGGATAGCACCGTCAACCTCCTCGCGGATCACTTTCTCTACCTCTGCATTGGTCGAGTTCAGCGTCACTTTGTCCTTGAGCTCGAAGGTAGAGAAGATAGAAGCCAACTGACCGTTGGGATCAACTTCTTTGTACGACTCAATGAAGAGGGTAACGAAATCTGCTCCGCTTGCTTTTTGTTTTTGTTTTGCGAGAGCCAAAGCTTCTTTGTAGTTCGGGGTCTCATTGTGACCGCTCAGTGCGTCCAGAATATCCGGAACCGACACTTCCATCGTCACGTTCATACCACCCTTCAAGTCCAGACCGAGGTTGATCTCTTTCTCGCGGCACTCTTTGAGGGTGTAACCGAACCAAACTTTCTTAGCAGCAATAGAATCCAAGTACTGATACTCTTTTACTGCATCACCGGCTGCGTACTCTTTGGCGGCTTTGTCATAGTGGTTAGTCACCAAGGAGAACGACAGGTAGAAGGCGCATACCAACGCAAGGCACGCTGCCATTAATCTAACAAGTCCTTTGTTTTGCATAATAGTTTTTTGATATTTGTTAATAATATTTTATATGCATGTTTTTCGTGTACGCGCAGCACATACATCCGCGCACGACACACAAAAAGTGCGCAAAGGTACAAAAAATAATTGACATACACAAGAAAAATTCGTATTTTTTTGCTTATTTCAAAAAAAAGCAGTACTTTTGCAGTCGATTTTTGTAAAAAAGACAGAATAATGGGACAAGATTCGCAAAGATTTCTGACGATGGCGATGTATCGCAGATGGGCATACATGGTAGTGGCAATTCTCGTTTCTACATGGTTGCTCGATGCCGCTATATTCAATTTTGAGGATGATAAAGGCATCCTCTATATTCGTAGTTTTGATATGAATCAGGAGGAGTTTGTGGTGACGCAGACGGAGTTGGATACCGGTCTTTCGCATCCTTGGGCAAGGATGTCTGTGAAGGGTCTGTATTATTGCGACAAAGTGATGCAATGGGGTTGTATCGCTTGTCTGCTCTGTTTTTTCAGTAACCGTTGGCGTGTCCGGATAGCTACTTTCACCGCCTTGGTGGCGGGTCTGTACTATGTCCTCCTCATTTATTATGCAATGCAGATCTCGGATGTACATTATGCTACGTTCTATCCGAATTTCAAAGTCTTTCTACCTGCCGTGGTGTGTCAGCTGATGGTTCTTGTCCGGCAGAATGTCATCCGTTCCTCTAACCTACGAGCGGATATGGAGCTGGAGAAATAATAAATCAGGCGCCCGAAAGGACGCCTGATTTTTGTTTGAGACTCCGTCTTTGTTTGAGCCTGCGGCTTTGTTTGGGAGTTTGACGTTTCGCGTTTGTTGGAAACAATCCGAACAAGGCGAAGCCCAAACTTTCAAACCTTTAATCTTACAGATTAGAGTTGCGGACCTGCTGCAACGAGTGCCTTGCCGGCTTCGTTCGACGTATATTTGTCGAAGTTCTTGATGAAGCGAGCTGCGAGGTCTTTTGCTTTCTCCTCCCACTGAGCTGCGTCAGCATAAGTGTCACGCGGATCCAAGATAGCAGGATCTACGCCCGGCAGAGCGGTCGGTACCTCGAAGTTGAAGTACGGGATCTTTTTCGTCGGAGCGGTCAGGATGTCGCCACCGAGGATAGCGTCGATGATACCACGGGTATCGCGGATAGAGATACGTTTGCCTGTTCCGTTCCAACCGGTGTTAACGAGGTATGCTTTCGCACCGGATTTCTCCATTTTCTTAACCAGCTCCTCTGCGTATTTGGTCGGGTGGAGCTCCAAGAATGCCTGTCCGAAGCAAGCGGAGAAGGTCGGAGTCGGCTCTGTGATACCGCGCTCGGTACCTGCCAACTTAGCGGTGAAACCGGAGAGGAAGTAGTACTTGGTCTGCTCCGGAGTCAGGATTGATACAGGAGGCAGTACGCCAAAGGCGTCAGCGGAGAGGAAGATCACGTTCTTAGCTGCAGGACCTGCAGAGATCGGACGAACGATCTTCTCGATGTGGTCGATCGGATACGATACACGGGTGTTTTCGGTAACGCTCTTGTCTGCGAAATCGATCTTGCCGTTTGCGTCAACGGTTACGTTCTCCAGAAGAGCATTGCGGCGGATAGCGTTGTAGATATCCGGCTCGCTCTCTTTGTCGAGGTTGATAACCTTTGCATAGCAACCACCTTCGAGGTTGAATACGCCCTCGTCATCCCATCCGTGCTCATCGTCACCGATCAAGAGACGTTTCGGATCGGTAGAAAGGGTAGTCTTACCGGTTCCCGACAGACCGAAGAAGATAGCGGTGTTCTTGCCCTCCATATCGGTGTTAGCCGAGCAGTGCATCGAAGCGATGCCACGGAGCGGCAGGTAGTAGTTCTGCATCGAGAACATACCTTTCTTCATCTCACCGCCATACCAAGTATTGATGATCACCTGCTCACGGCTCGTAGTGTTGAAAGCTACACAAGTCTCGCTGTTCAGACCGAGCTCTTTGTAGTTCTCTACTTTTGCTTTGGAAGCGTTGTAGATCACGAAGTTCGGCTCGAAGTTCTCCAACTCCTCTGCGGTCGGCTGGATGAACATATTCTTAACGAAGTGTGCCTGCCATGCTACCTCAACGATGAAACGAACAGCCAGACGGGTCTCTTTGTTAGCGCCGCAGAAAGCGTCCACTACATAGAGGTTCTTGTTGCTCAACTCCTTGATAGCCAGCTCTTTTACTTTAGCCCAAACGTCCTCGGACATCGGGTGGTTGTCGTTCTTGTAACCCTCAGTGGTCCACCAAACATTGTTGTGGCTCTGAGCGTCATCTACGATGTATTTGTCTTTCGGCGAACGACCGGTGTAGATACCTGTCATTACGTTTACGGCGCCGAGTTCGGTCTCCTGACCTTTGTCATAACCGGTCAACTCCGGCTTGGTCTCCTCTGCGAACAGATACTCGTAGGAAGGATTGTGTGCAATCACTGTTGCACCCTGAATACCATACTTGGTAAGATCTAATTCTTTCATTTTTGCAAAAATATTTAGTTGTTTATCTTTTACTTTTTTCACGATTTAACAGCTTAACAATTTGATGTTTACCGAACAAGCCCTATTAAATCGGGTACAAAGGTACAACAATTTTTGCAAATATGCAAATATTGAGCACATTTTTTAAGAAAATTTCTTAAAATTGTGCAATAAGTTTGTCAATTTCAATAAAAAGCAGTAATTTTGCAGCCGATTATGGAAAAAATGCGCTATAATAAAGAGGATTTGCAGCAGGCACTTCAGGTGTTGCGCAGCGGAGGAATCATCGTTTATCCGACGGATACGGTGTGGGGTATTGGGTGCGATGCTACGAACGTAGAGGCGGTGAAACGCATCTACGCCCTCAAGCAACGGGAGGATTCCAAATCAATGCTTGTACTACTCGACTCGGCGGCAAAACTGAATTACTACGTCGATGTTCCCGAAGCGGCAGAGATGCTATTGGGAGTACAGAATACAGACCGCTTCGCTGACGGAGCACAGACTGATTTACAAGATGAGGCCACCAAGCCGATGACGATCATCTATCCCAATGCGCGGCATTTGGCTCAAAACCTCATTGCCGAAGATGGTTCTATCGGCATTCGGATCACCTCCGAGCCCTTCAGTCAAGCCCTCTGCGCGCAACTCAAACACCCTATTGTCTCTACCTCAGCGAATATCAGCGGACATCCTTCAGCGCGTTTCTTTCATGAGATAGAGCAAGCGATTTTAGAGGGAGCCGACTACGTCTGCCTCTTCCGAAGAGAAGATGAGACACCTCACCAACCCAGCACAATCATCAAAATAAACGCTGACAATTCCTTTAAAATCATCCGACAATAGGGAGATTTGAAATTTGAAATTTGAAATTTAATGGATCTTCGTCGAAAACAACAAATATGGTACATTCTTGCCGACCTCATCAGTAGTGAGCTCGTTTGGCTGTGTTTCTTGGGTTTTCGATGGATGGTGTACGAAGGGCGTATGGCGAGCACGGATGAGGTGCTTATTCCGGCATTCAGTTTTTGGTTGCCGTTGGTGGTCTATCCCTTTGTTTGTCTGGTGGTTTACTATCTCTCCGGCTATTATCTGAGACCGTTGCAGAAACCACTATGGCGGGAGTTTATGCGTACTTTCGTTTCATCGGGAGTGATTGCGTTATTCTTCTTTTTCATCATCATCATCGATGATGACGTAGCTTCTTATGACCGCTATCTCGTCTCGCTCGGGGTGCTTTTCGGCTTGCAGTTCATGCTAAGTTATATCCCGCGTCTGACGATCACGCTTCTCTCGCGTCGCCGTGGAGTACTGCGTACGCGTACGGTACACTCGATGGAGGAAGTGGATTCGCTGGTGGCAGGAGAACAGGATGAGGTGATCATCGATCTACCGACCGGTTATACCGACCGTCAGTTATACGAACTCATCGCGCGCTTGTATCCGCTCACGTGCGAAATTAGTATGGTTCCGCGCGTGTACGATATGCTCACAGGCGCTGCGCGTATCGGCCACCTCAACCGACCGTCTCTCATTCGTATCACCGAGCAGGCGATGTCGGATTCTGAGTTATGTTTCAAACGCGCTTTTGATGTGATCACTTCGTTCACGGGGCTGCTGTTACTCTCTCCGCTGATGGCAGTTATTGCGCTGATGGTCAGATGTTCATCCAAAGGACCGGTGCTCTATTCGCAGGAACGGGTCGGTCTCTACGGTCTGCCCTTTCGCATCTATAAGTTCCGCACGATGATTGATCATGCGGAGGCAAACGGTGTGCCGCAGGTCACTGCGGACAACGACCCGCGTATCACGCCTATCGGGCATTGGCTGCGTAAGTACCGTTTGGATGAACTGCCGCAGTTATGGAACATCCTAAAAGGGGAAATGGCGATTGTTGGTCCGCGTCCCGAGAGACCGTATTTCGTGGAGCAGATCATGAAAGAGGCGCCTTACTACTGCCTGCTTTACAAAGTGCGTCCGGGGCTCACCAGTTGGGGACCGATCCGCGTCGGTTATACCGATACGATGGCTAAAATGATTGAACGGCTCAACGCAGATATTGTCTATGTGGAGAATATGTCGTTGTTGCTCGATCTCAAGATTCTGTTTTTCACTATAGGAGTTATTATTCATGGAAAAGGCAAATAAACTATCGTACGACGAAGCTATCCAGCGTGCAGAAACCATCATCGCCCGTCTCGAACAGGCGGACGCATTGAGCATGGATGAGTACAAAAAGAGCGCCTCGGAAGCCGAAGCGCTGCTCAAGCAATGCCGAGACGAATTAACTCCAAAGGAGTGATTTTTTCAATTCACAATGTACAATTTCTTTTCCTTGCGTTTACGAAAACAAAGTCAATAGACTATCTTTCTCATTGATTATCACGGGATTGATGGGTGTTGGTACGAGAATGGACCGATAATGGACCGATAATGGACCGATATTGCACCGATATTGCACCGATATTGGCCCGATGAAGTCGAGGAAAAACGCGCATAGTACTCGGATATCAGTTGCGGACAGAAAAGACCAACATAATCGCGATAAAATCGATATTATTCTCAAAAAAAAAACATTTTTCTTGCATATATGCAAAAAAAGTAGTAAATTTGCAGCCGAATTGGGAATATTCGAATTAACCAAAAACAAAATAATATGATACTCGACAAATTAGAGAACGCTGATTGGTATTACGACAGCGTACCGGGATTGAAAGAATTCATGAAATTCTACAACGACAATGACCTTGAAGAAATGCCTGCATGCAAGATCTTCCTTGATGGCAAAGACCTCTTTGTGAACATCTTGGATTTCAAAGGCAAAGAGGAGTCCAAATGCCGTATGGAGGCACACAAGGATTATCTCGACATCCAGATTCCTCTCGGAGACGATGAGGTCATGGGTTGGAAAGCACAAGTGGATTGTCAGGAAGTGACCCAAGAGTATGATGAAGGCAAGGATGTAGAGTTCTACGGCGACAAAGCTACCGCTAAGTTCACCGTTCCTGCCGGACATTTTGCCGTGTTCTTCCCCTCCGACGCCCATCAACCGGGTATCGCTCCGGGCAAAGAGTACCGGAAACTTATTGTCAAGGCGAGAGTGAACAATTAAAAATTGTCATTTGAGATTTGATATTTGACATTTGAGATTTACCATTTAAAACACCACGATTATGGCAACGAAGAAATCTGCAAGTCAGCCTAAAGACGAAAAACATCTCCCTATAGTAGCACGGGATCCGTATTTGCAGCCCTATGAGAACGCTCTCCAAGGACGCGCGGAGTACGCGGCATACAAAATGAAAGAGTTAGCCGGAGATAAACCTCTGTCGGAATGGGCTACCGGATACCTCTATTTCGGTCTCCATCACGACCGCAAGAACAAACAATGGATCTTGCGCGAATGGGCTCCAAACGCTACTGCTATTTATATCAAGGGTGATATGAATAACTGGCAGAAGGACGAGAACTACCGTCTGCAGCCGATTGGAAACGGCGTATGGGAAGCCATCATGCCGGAAGATGCCATCCAACATGAGCAGCTCTATAAATTGTTAGTGGAATGGAACGGCGGCTACGGAGAGCGTATCCCGAGTTATGTCCGCCGCGTAGTGCAGGACGAGCAGACGAAGATCTTCTCCGCACAGGTATGGGACGAACCCGAATATCAGTGGAAGAATAGAAAGCCTACCCCCAACCCCTCCCTAAAGGGAAGGGAGAAGGAAGCCCTCTACATCTACGAGTGCCACATCGGTATGTCGTCCGAGCAGGAGAAAGTGAACTCGTACGAGGAGTTCCGCCGCGATGTGCTGCCGCGTATTGCTGCATTAGGCTATAACTGCATCCAGATCATGGCTATCCAAGAGCACCCATATTACGGTTCCTTCGGATACCATGTATCGAATTTCTTCGCAGCTTCCAGCCGTTTCGGTACTCCTAACGAACTCAAGGCGCTCATTGATGATGCGCACGGAAGAGGCATCAAGGTCATCATGGATCTCGTTCACTCGCACGCTGTGAAGAACGAGTTGGAGGGTCTCGGTAATTTCGATGGCACTCCGTATCAGTATTTCCATGACGGCGCACGTCGCGAACATCCGGCGTGGGACTCGCTCTGCTTCAACTACGGCAAGAACGAAGTGCTGCATTTCCTGCTCTCGAACTGTAAGTTCTGGATCGATGAATATGACTTCGACGGATTCCGCTTCGACGGTGTGACCTCAATGATCTATCGCAGCCACGGTTTGGGCGAAGACTTCAACGGCTATCCCTCCTATTTCAACGGCAACGAAGACGGCGATGCGATCATGTACCTGACTCTTGCCAACAAGGTCATCCATGAGGTGAAGCCGTATGCTATCACCATCGCGGAAGAGATGTCCGGCATGCCGGGTCTCGCTGCAGCGATCGAAGACGGAGGTGTCGGTTTCGACTACCGTCTGGCAATGGGTATCCCTGATTTCTGGATCAAGTATATCAAAGAGGTGAAGGACGAGGATTGGAAAGCCGGACATATTCTCTTTGAGATGACGAACCGCCGTGAGGACGAGAAGACTATCTCCTATGCCGAGAGCCATGATCAGGCGTTGGTAGGCGATAAGACCATCATCTTCCGCCTCGTGGACTCGGATATGTATTGGCATTTCGAGCATGGTCACTCGACCTATATGGCAGACCGTGGAATAGCGTTGCATAAGATGATCCGGCTCGTGACCGCATCCACCATCAATGGTGGATATCTGAACTTCATGGGCAATGAGTTCGGTCATCCGGAGTGGATTGATTTTCCGCGTGAGGGCAACGGATGGAGCTATAAGTACGCACGTCGTCAATGGAGTTTGGTGGATAATCCCAACTATTTCTTCGCCGACCTCAACCGCTTTGACGCTGCGATGATTCATCTGCTCAAAGAGAACGTACTCATCCAAAACCCGACCGCTGAGGAGAAGAAATACAAGGTCTCCAAACATCTGCCGTGGGTGATGAAATGGTGGGACAACGAGGGCGACCAAGTGGTAGCTTACTCGCGCGGAGATTTGCTGTTCATCTTCAACTGGAACGGCCAGAAATCGTTCTCCGACTATGGTATGTTGGTTCCGGAAGGCAAATACCAAGTGGTGCTCAATACCGACGCCAAGGAGTTTGCCGGATTCGGTCTCGCAGACGACTCTGTGGAGCATTTCACCGAGCATGACGAGCTCTACGCCAAGGACGGCAAAGGTTGGCTCAAGATGTACCTCCCTGCCCGCAGCGCTGTAGTCCTCAAAAAATGTTAACAGTTCATCACGAAAAAAACAAAAACAATGAAAAAGATATTCAATATTCATTATTCATTATTCATTCTCCTCTCAGCCTCAGTCTTGCTGCTGGCATCCTGCGGTAAGAAACCTGCCAAACAGGCAGAGAACACCCAAGAGGAAGCACCCGTAGTGACCGTGGACTCCACACTCTTCGTGGATATCAAGGGTCTCACGCCGGAGGGTAAAGAACTCGCGCTGAGCGACTTAGTGGGCGAGACGGACTACGTGCTCGTGGATTTCTGGGCAAGTTGGTGCGGTCCTTGCCGTCGTTTTATACCGGTACTCAAAGAGCTGTACGCCGGTCAGGAAGACGGACATTTCGAGATCCTCAGTTGCTCGGTGGATCAAGACGTCATGGCTTGGCAGGTAGCGCTCAACGAAGAACAGATGCCTTGGCCGCAGATTCGTGAAGACGAGGATCATCCTTGCTCCGAAAAGTACAACGTGCAGTATATCCCGCACACCGTGCTTATCGACAAAGGGGGCAAGATCATCGGCGTCAACCTCGAAGAGCCGCAGATCCAAGAGATACTTTTCAAATAATAAACCTCTCTCTTGTCCGTTAGGCAGTAGTTACCGGCAAGAAAGGAATAAATAATATATTTTAAATTTTACATTTTAGATTTTAAAAACAATGCGTGTAATTATTGAACCTTCGTATGACCTGCTCAGCCAGTGGGCTGCGAATTATGTAGCAAAAAAAATCAATGAGTTTGATCCCAAAGAGAGCAAACCTTTCGTATTAGGTCTGCCGACCGGCAGCTCGCCTCTGGGCATGTACAAAGCACTCATCAAACTTAACAAAGAAGGCAAAGTGTCTTTCCGTAACGTCGTTACTTTCAACATGGATGAGTACGTCAACCTGCCGGAAGATCACCCCGAGAGTTATCACAGCTTCATGTGGAATAACTTCTTCAGCCACATTGATATCCGCAAAGAGAATGTGAATATCCTCAACGGTAACGCAGACGACCTCGCAGCTGAGTGTGCGCGTTATGAGGAGAAGATCAAGAATATCGGCGGTATTCATCTCTTCCTCGGCGGTATCGGTCCCGATGGACATATAGCGTTCAACGAGCCGGGTTCGTCGCTCACCAGCCGCACCCGTAAGAAAGAGCTGACCACCGATACTATCATCGCCAACAGCCGTTTCTTCGACAATGATGTCAACAAAGTGCCGAAGACTGCGCTGACCGTAGGTGTAGGAACCGTCATGGACGCCAAAGAGGTGCTTATCATGGTTAATGGTCACAACAAAGCCCGTGCCCTCCAGCACGCTATCGAAGAGCCTATCAGCCATATGTGGACTGTCTCCATGCTCCAGATGCACCAACACGGTATCATCGTCTGCGACGAGGCTGCCTGCGAGGAACTCAAAGTGGGTACTTTCAACTACTTCAA
>ONMU01000014.1 GCA_900319035.1 uncultured Bacteroidales bacterium | reverse complement strand
ATGTGCAAGGCGCACTCGCTAAACCCAAAAAGAAAGACGGACACAAGTGTGGTGATTACCTCATCGGTACCCACCGAACCGCCGCAACCACCAACCCAAATTGCACCCGCATCTATCTCCGCAAGGCGGATTCGTACGAACGCTCCACACCGGTCACTGCCAACGAGGTAAGACAGCGTAACCGCTTCTCAGCCGTCGCAGCTGCCGTAGCCGCTCGTGCCAAGGACCTCTCGAAGATTTCTGCCGACCAGATGGCGTTCGCTGCTCAGAAGGATCAGCCGGATGGCAAAAAGACCATGAAGGCGTACCTCTGGAGTCTCGAAAAGGCAGCCTATGATGCGGAGCACAACGGCGCGATACTGGCGATTGGCGGATTAGTGCTCTTGTTCTGCGGAGTGTACATCGCTCCGCAGGGCGAGATCCACGAGAGCCTCTTAGTCGGCTTCGGCGAGCTTGCCACCTTCTCCGGTGCAATAATGGGTGTCGATTACACCTACAAATTCAAACAGAAAGGAGAATAACAATGAAAAAACTTTTATTCATATCGGTAGTTGCGGTTAGCCTCGCCTTTGGCATGACCTCATGTAAGGCTTGGCGAACCATCAGCACGACTGCGACCTATACGCAGGCGACTGACAGCACAAAGACCACGACTACGATTGTGACGAAAACTCAGGAAGAATACACCGGAGTTAAGAAATGACGAGTTAACGAATGTACGAATTAACGAGTTAGAGAATGGAAAAAGGAAGTGATCCAAATGGGTCGCTTCCTTTTTTGTGAACTATTATACCTTACTTTTTACCTTACTTTTTACCTTACTTTCCGTTACTACTTCCGTTACTAATTTCAGTTGTATCCGTTATTCAAAGTTAAGCTTTTATGTGAACTTTTCTATGTGAACATTTTCGCTCCTATGTGAACCTAGACACAAGAACTATTTCAGAATTAGGTAAACGAGATTACCTGTTCTGGTCGCTAACAAGCCATGGTCAACAACAGCGAACCATGATGATTCTTTCCTCGCTTCGGATTCACCAAAACCATTACTTATGAGCCATTTCTTGATTGTTTCCTCATCCCACCGATGTTTCCCCTCATTGTCAAGATTTTTGGCAATCTCTTTCCATTCATCATTTGTAATCTCTATTCTTACGTAATAGCCATCTTGAAGATCTGCTTGGAATGCTTGCTGAAATTCTGCATATGTGCCCGTATCTGTCCAGACAGTGTATTTGTCGTCTTTGTTATCTTTACATGACTGAAACGAAAAGGCAGCGAAGCACACAATAATTAGTGCTAAAAATCTAAAAAAACTATTTTTCATAGCAATCATTTTTTATAGTTCAAACAAATTTGCGTGCAAATTTACTGCTTTTTTCTGAATTATGCAAGAGAAAATACAATTTTCCTATAATTTTTTAGTCAAATCTACGCACTTTTCCGATTTTTAGTCAAAGTAAAGATCGTTCTACGAAAATATTTGCAAAATTATAGGAATTTTATAGGTCGGAAAAGAGTCAAAGAGCAGCTTGCGCTGCCCTTGCTTTAGTTCCGGAAGATGTGCCCATCGACCTCGGTGTAATCGCCACCCGTATCGAGACTGCGCCACACATTACTTCGTATAAGGCAACTGACGGATACGTTCGTTGAGTTGGCGAATCTCTGTAAGCAGTTCGTCAAACGAGACAGACTTGCCGTAGATCATCGAGCCTTGCATATTCTCATAGTCTTTGCGCCAGAGCGGAAGCACGTCTGCGGGTATCTCCAATGAAAGTGACTGTGGATAGAGTGTGTCATAATCAAAGCCTTTGAGATTGACAAACTTACGACGATGTTCCACAACCGCACGATAGAGCTTTTCGTCATTCAACGCACGCTCGGCAATATCCGTATGCAGCATGCGCTCGAGGTCATACAAGTGGCGACTCATGCGCTCCGTACGCACTTCTGCCATGGGCTTTGCAAACTCTTCGTGCAGCAGCATCACTTTCTCTAAGAACGTACGTTCCGGGCGAACGACACTGACGGCAAAAGGAGGTTCTACGAAAGCCGCATTAGGGAACGTCTCATCTATGATAGAAGAGAGCATGACCGATTGCAAGGGCTCAAACATGCTACGACCGCCCACTTCGATTTTGACTGTATTTTGCACATAGTCATCGAACGGGAAGAGCGATTTGTATTCGATATATACCACCTCCGGATCAACCGTAGAAACAGAGGTGATATTCACATGCACGGAGAACAAGTCTTCGCGAATGCCATTGGCGATAAGTTGCTGCTTGATGTCAGCAGATAGTTTCTCACGCACGAACGAGCACGCAGCACGACGCAGTTTGTCGCTCACCTGCGTACGGCTCAGTTCTCCGGCAAAGCCTAAGTACTCGCGGCTGATAGCGATGTCAATATCCTCGGAGAAACGCTCGATGATATTCCACGCCTTGCTCAAGGACGTGCCACCTTTGAACGATAGATGTTCGGCATACGGGAGCGCAAAGATGGCTTTCAACACTTGCGTTACCCACCAGTCTTTCTCTATATTCTTCTTCTGAATACGAGTAGCAATGTTCGCCTGCATGAGAAGTTCCTGCTGCTGAACTTCTGTCAAATCTGAATATTTCATAACTTGATAAATATATCGCGTATCCATCCGGGCACGAACTGGATATCGTGTATGTAATCTTTCTCGCTGATATGACTAAGATGCTTACGAATAAGTTCTTTCTCATCGTCGCGCAAGTTCGGTCCAATCTCACGGATCGAGAGTACCAACAAAAGCATCAACTTGGATTTATAAGCAAACAAGCTTCCGTTGGACGTGTGCTTGAAGAGAATGCTGTTGCCGTTGCCTATTTGCAAGTTAATGTGCCTTCCCACGCCGCTGGTCAGATAGACCGTGTTGGCAGGAACTTGGGTAGAGAAACCCAGCATGTT
This sequence comes from uncultured Bacteroidales bacterium, assembly GCA_900319035.1. Taxonomy (GTDB): domain Bacteria; phylum Bacteroidota; class Bacteroidia; order Bacteroidales; family Paludibacteraceae; genus Colicola. Next base: position 51,681 of record ONMU01000014.1, on the reverse strand, counting down.
CAGCGCTGCATTGGCATCTGGTACAATATGGGCGTTGTCTCGTGCCGCAACGGCATACGCTATCGTATCTGTGTCCGGAAGGAGCACGCCAAGCCCAAGCTTTTTGTCTATTTTCGGATACCAATATATTCCCTGTGCAACACGAATGATTAGTCCTTCTTGAACCAACCGGAAAAATGCCAGCCGTACGGCATTTTGTGTGCCGTACTGTGCAAAGTCCTGAGAGAAGATACAACGACCTCTTCCTGCCTTTACAATCCTGCTTTTTATGTTCTTTTGCGTACTGTCCATTTTGAAATGATTTATTCAACTTTTCATTTCACGCTGCAAAGGTACTACTTTTTATTGATATATGCAAATAATTCTGCAAGAAAATGAAGATTTTCCTTTAATGTCCTCTTACAAATTGCCCTTCTGGCTGGTATTCAAGGAAACAACTATCCTCCTGCTGCTCCTCATCCATCGCTTGTTGCTGTTGTGCTATGTACTCGTCGTATGTCATAAATTCCGGAACGATTGAGTGCGGGCATGGATGTTCTGGCGGATACAGTCACTATAGAGCCATGGTTCGCAGCTATGGATATCACCCACATTGATAAATCCGGCAAAAGGCGGATATTCCGACCCACTATAACCGCTGACGACCAGCACATGTTCGGGTGCCACGGAGACGGTAATGGTGTCGTGGAGCGTAGCAGGAGTGGCATCGGTGCGCCAGTTGACGGGATTGATGCAGACACAGGAAGCGGCTATGACGGGTTGGATGAAACGCACGTCCTTGACGGTATTATAACAGATGGTGACATGCGTATCCAATTCGCCTTGCGCCGGACGGATATGCGGACAGAGGGTGTCTTGCGGAGTGAGCTTATAGCCCATGACATAAGCCGCCACCAGCTGGTTGAAGGTCTCGTCAGACATGTGTTTGAGCAGTTCGACCACCGCCAAACCGCCTTGACTGAAACCGGCTATGACGAGCGGACGTGAGTTATCACGTTGTGCGAGGAACGCGTCAAACGCCCGGCAGACATCGTCCATAGACAAACGCGTACGATGGTAGATCGTGTCCTCGTTGCGGGTGACCCATCCGTCGATCGTCGTGTGGCGGTAGAAAGGCGCATAGAAGCGGTTTCCGGGAGACATATACGCTGCTGCACGGCGAATCTCAATCGCCATGTGCGCACGATGTTCGGGATTCCAGACGTCGGCATAATGGCAGACGAGGCTGTCGTGCTTCCAATCCTGCTCCCATGTAGAGACAACATAGAAGATGTCCGCTCCTGAGCCTGCAGTATCGCCGTCAAGCGTGATCCACATGGTGGTGTCCTGATAGTCCGGAGGAGCAGGGATGAAAGTCTCAGCCGGACGGTTACATGCCATCAAAAGAAGCATGGAGAGAAAGATCAACGCAACCGGTTTGTGGGCTGTCGCATGGCGCGAATAGATACGTGCGATGATAGCGCCGCTGATGTTATGCCAGACGCTGAAGACAGCTCCGGGAATAGTGGCTAAGGGGAATGCGGCAAAGTGCATCACCGCCAGCGAGGTAGCCAAACCGGAGTTCTGCATACCGACTTCGATACTGAGTGCCACGCTTTTCGGACGTTGCAGACGCAACAGTTGTCCGACCAGATAGCCGATACCGAGTCCGAAGAGGTTATGCAACATCACCACGAGCACGACGAGCATACCTGCGGTCATCAGCCGATCGGCGTTATGCGACACGACGATGCCGACAGTAAGCGCTACCGCAAGGGATGAGAACGCAGGCAGGTAAGGCGTGACGCGTTGCGTGAGTTTGGGGATGAAACGCTGGCAGAGCAAACCGCATACAATAGGCAGAATGACGATATAAACGATACTCATTAACATCCCCGTGGTATGCACATCGACCATCGTACCCGCCAAGAGCCAGACGAGAAGCGGCGTCAGGATTGGCGCAAACAAAGTCGATGCCGCCGTCATGCCCACAGAAAGAGCCAAGTCGCCTTTTGCCAGATAAGTGATCACATTCGAAGCCGTTCCTCCCGGACAACAGCCGACGAGGATGACGCCTATCGCTATTTCTTGCGGGAGCGAGAAAGTCTTGGTCAGAGCCCATGCTAACAGCGGCATGACGGTAAACTGCGTGAGGCAACCGATGAGGATATCTTTGGGACGACTCAGCACTATCTTGAGGTCATTCGCCGAAAGGGTCAACCCCATGCCGAACATGATGACGCCCAACATCGGATTGATGACCCAAGTGCCGATCCACGCGAGCGAAGTGGGCACAACAAGACTTAGTGCGGCTACCAGCAGCACAATCACGCCCATCCATTTAGCTATAAAATCACAGATTCGTTGCATAGGCTTACTATTTGGTCATTAACAATCGGAACTATTCTGGTCTATCTCAGCAACAAGTCTTTCAGTTTGATCTGAGGATGACGGTATTGACGATCCTTGCGTGCCTGTTGACCGTTCGTGCTGATGGCTTGTTGCGCACAAGCATGAACGCACGCGAGACACACGGTACAATGGTCGCCGGTGAGAGCTTTGTTGTCCGCCAAGCGGATGTTCTCCATCGGGCAGACACGCACGCAGGTACCACAGCCGGTACACTTGTCGGCAATCACTTTCGGACCCAAGAAATGGATCATGCCTCTCGTCACAGCCGGACGACCAAGGAGCCATGAGAGGAGTCCAAACCAACTATAGTGCAAGGTGTGGCTTTCCGCTTGCAGTTCGCGGATGATCAGCTCCATACGAGCCGGTACACGGTCGAACTTACCCAGCTGTTTATTGGGATTGCGTCCGAAAGCCAGCGCGCTGTTATCGGGCATACTAACCTTATGGCTGTATGCCAGTTCGATACCTTTCTCGCGCAAAAGGCGACGCAGCGTCCAGATGCAGTTACCCGCCGCGCTGCCACACGTGACGACCGTGAAGACATAAGACTGCGGACTGATCTTCAATCGCGCAATCATATCCGGCAAAGCCGGTGGCAGGTTGAAGTCATAGGACGGAAAGACCAGACCGATACGTTTCTCGGCTGTCCAATCCTGCTGTACGGCTTCTGTCAGCAGCATCAGTCGTTCGTTCAGCCGCTCTGCCAACAGCCGTGCAACGGCGAGGCTGTTTCCTGTTGCTGAAAAATAAAGAATCATAGTATTCTATCAATTGCTTTCATATATACAACTTAAAATTCAAATCGTTGCAAATTACATCAGGCTATAGTTGGCATTTCCAACCTCGGCAAGATGATCTGTTCTGCTTGTGATTTTTGCAGGAACATGACATAGTATATCGGCATATACCAAATCCCTTTGTCTTGCCAAACACGAGGTTCGTTGGAGAAGACGATAGCCTGATGGATGTTATATTCCTTTTCGTCCAAGAACTTCGATAGCGCGCTATGCTCCTTGTAATCCTTGCCGGACTTGATCTCTAACGGTAATACCTGCGTTGTGGAATAATCATTAATCAAGAAATCCACTTCGCCCTTTTTCTTGTTATCATAGTAATATAACTTGAATCCATGCGCACGCAGTTCCTGCGCTACGACGGACTCATAGACGGTTCCTAAATTGATACTGCGCTCGTCCTGCAACACAGCGTTGATATTCAGCCCGTATAGCAGATAGGTAAGCAAACCGACATCGTTCAGATAGAGCTTCAGCAGGTTCTTTGATGACGACTCGGCTAATGGGTATTTAGGTTGGCTAACTGCCTTGACTTCCAATGTGATACCGGATTCTATCAGATATTCAAACTCGTTCTGATAGTCAGCGAAATGCTTACCCTTCTTGTCTTCGATGTTCTGATATACAATCCTTTTTTTTCTGTTCTCCAACTGGCTTGGCACCATGTCGTAGATGCGACGTATCATCAGTTTGCGTTCCGCATCGTATTGTGACGCGTCTGTGCGATACAACTCATGAATATCACGATGGATGTCACGCACCTCACGCATGTTATGGGATTCCACGAAATGGTTGACTGCATCAGGCAAACCTCCCACCAGCAGATAATATTGGAATTGCTGCAAGATATACCGATGCAATCCTTCCGGCAGCGGTTGTCGTTTCTCAAACAGATCTCGCATTCCATCTATTGCTTCTTGTCCTGCTCCGTTAGCCCACAAGAACTCCTCAAAATCCAGTTGATACATCGTCTCTATTGCCACGCTGCCCATCGGAACAGAAGTGGTCTCAGCCAAAGCAATACCTAATTGTGAGCCGGAGGCGATAAAATGGTAACGACCATCCTCACGCAGGAACTTGAGCATGGTCAGCAAGTGAGGATAAGCTTGTATCTCGTCCAAGAAAATCAGCGTATCCGACTTGTTTCCCAGTATCTCGTTGGCAATAGTGCTGACCTGCATATACAGCTCTTGCGTAGTATGCACATGGGAGAAAATAGCCGGTCCTTCCTTGTCTTTCTGCAGGTTAATCTCCACAAAGTGAGGATAGAGTTTTTTGCCCACATAGCGGATCAAATAGGACTTGCCTATCTGACGAGCGCCATTCACCAATAGTATTTTATTGGTATTTTCCGTTAAATACTGCTCCAGAACAGATGTAAACTTTCGCTTTAACATAGTAGTATATCGATTTAGGCTGCAAAATTACAAAAAATAATTGATATATGCAAGCATTTTACCACTTATTCCGTGTTTTTTATGCAAAATTATTCCACTTATTCCCATTTTGCAGGGCAAAAATGCACCACTTATTCCCGTATAGTAAACGGGCATTCCTATGCAGGAATAGGCCTTTTAAAACATTAGAGAATGCTGTCGTTTTGACGGTTTATGGTGTTCTCGATGAGAGCTTATAATTGCGTCATGTGGTAGCCAAGACGTTTGAGTTGGACGGCGATGCCAAAGAGGTATAACTGATGCAGACATACAACGTAAGCATGGAATGCCTCTTTCGTGCCCGGCTCGATGGACTGATGCATCAAGGTGTTATGCACGCGTGAGGCACACTCGCTGACGAGTTCTTCGGTCGCCGCAAAGTCCTTGGCAGACAGCTTGAGAAAGTCCCGACGGATATACTCGTCCATGGCATCATAGCCGCGTTTGTCCCGCAGATAAAGATACAGATCTTCTTTCGCAGCATAGTACTGCCAGTTATCGTCCCACATCTTCGCAACCGCCATGCCTATATACATCATCCATCCGAGCGAGGCAAGGGGATAGTTCTGAAACTCGCGCACGCCATCCGGGATATACGCATTCGCAATCGACTCCCATCTGTCCTCCACATCGGGACACTCCGGCAGTCGTTCATCAATTTCGTTCACGCTCAGCAAATACTGCTGTAAGTCGCTGTGTATCAGTTCTTCCAATGAATCCATATTATTGTATCGTTTTAATGACTTTCGCGGGATTACCGACGGCGATGGAGTTGGCGGGGATGTCGTGCGTGACGACGGAACCGGCTCCTATGGTACAATTATCGCCGATGGTGACGCCGGGCAGAATGGTGACGTTGCCGCCGATCCAGACATCATTACCGATGGTCACGGGTTCCGCCCATTCCTGACGCGTCTTGCGTTCACGCGGATCGGTACTATGACACGCACAGTAGATATGCACGCTCGGTCCTAAAAAACAATCGTCGCCGATGGTGACATAGGCTTCGTCCAAGACGGTAAAACCGAAGTTCGCAAAGAACCGTTTACCGACGCGGATATGCTTGCCATAGTCGCAATAGAAAGGCTGGTTGATGAACGTGTCTTCATCCGCTTGGCCCAAGATCTCGCGGATCATTTTATTGCGCGCCGCAAAGTCCGTCGGCAGCAGGTTATTATACTGCTGGCAAAGAACCTTCACACGGTTGAGGTCTTCCAATAACTCCGGATCACAGGCATCATACACTTCGCCTGCTAACATTTTCTCTCGTTCTGTCATTATTTTTTCTTGGTATATTTGGCTTTGACAATCTCGTATGAATTGCGGATGAGGTCGCGTGTCAAGTCATCCGGCGAAGTATGCGGGTCAAGACCGATCCAGTGTTTGGGCGACTCGTTATAGGGGTTGCCGACACAATCGTATTGGGCTTTCAGTTCGTCGATCCGTTCAGGCTGGCACTTGAGCGAAATGACCTGAAAATCATTCAGATCGAAGAAACAGAACATGTGTCCGCAGACATAGAAAACCAGCACTCCCTCGCCGTTCTTGAACATGACGAAAGGCAGTTTTTCTTCCACGTCCGAGCCTAAAAAAAGGCAGTAATTCCGAATCTCTTCTACGTTCATACAATGTCCTTATTACTCGACCACCATCGTGTTGTCGTCGTTGATCTGCCGGACGGTAGCTAACGCGTGGTAAGGTATGTCATGGTCCCGAAGGAACTGACCGCCTCTCGCAAAACCTTTCTCGATGAGAAATCCCATTCCTACAATCTGTGCGCCCGACTGACGACAAAGATCGATGATAGAGCCGGAAGCGTGACCATCCGCCAAGAAATCATCAACGAATAGGATGCGGTCTTTGTCCGTCAAGAACCGGCGATCGATACACACGGTCGTCTCATCGTTGCGCGTGAACGACCACACCCACGATTTCCACGAGTCATCGACCGTCTTCGGGATTTTCTTCTTCACAAACACCACAGGCAGGTGCATAATATAGCCCAAGAGGATAGCCGGAGCTATACCGGATGCCTCAATGGTAACGATCTTATTGACACCTTGACCTTCAAACAAACGTGCGAACTCCTGCGCACAATGCATCATCAACTCGGGGTCTAACTGGTGGTTTAGAAAACTACTAACCAACACTACTCCACCCTCTTTTCTTGCGAGGCCATCTTTTAAAATCCGCTGCTTCAATTCGTCCATAATGATTGATTTTAAAAAATTAGGTGCAAAGGTACAAAAATTTTCCGATACCGACAAGTTTTATAGCAAAATAATGTGATTTTTATGCTCTTTTTTGAGCAAATCTTACTTTTGGTTAATAAGTTCCTCAAAATGGGTAACGCGTATGTGCGTAATTTTTTGTAATTTTGCGCCCAAATTCGTATTAAACCAAAAAGTGTAAGAGGTATGAAAAAGATTTTGGTATTGGTGGTAGCGGTTGTCTGCGCAGGGATTGCGCAGGCTGCCGATTACCCGTATCTGGTGTTTGTGAACCAGAGTAATGACACGACAGCGCTGTCGGTGACCGGCATGACGCTTAAAGTCAATGAGAACAGCCTGATGGTGACGAACACCGAAGGCATAGTGAATTTCACGTTAACGGACTTGCAGTTTATGCAGTTCATGACCGAAGACGGACAGTTGGCACAACGATTAGACAATATCTTGGATGCCAACGCGCCGATAGATGTCTATACGATTTTGGGCGTGAAGGTCGGACACTACAACAGTCTGCCACAAGCAGCAGGAGTGCTCGGTAAGGGCAGCTATGTGATTACAAATGGGAAAATTTCACAAACGATTGTTGTGAAATAGTTGAGCGTTTAGAGTTTAGTGTTTAGTGTAGTTTAAAGTTAAAAGTAGAAAGTTATGAAAAAGATATTATTAGCTGTCAGTATTCAGCTATCAGCCATCAGTTTGTTTGCCCAGACGCTGAATGTGCAAGTGGGAAATGTACGGTATATGTTCCCGGCAGCACAGACTGCTCAGATGCCATATGAGAATGGTTCGACCTTGACCGTCATGGACAAAGTGTTTAACCTGAGTGAGATTGACAGCATGTACGTAGATGAGACAGCCGTGACGGACAACACCGTGCAAGTGGCATACAGCGATGAGAGTGCGGATATCACGGTAGCTGGCAATATCGCGCGTCTCCTTACTATTACGCAAACAGGCGCGCACGTGAGCATCATCCAGAGTGCCGATGTGGCAGAAGAGATCACCTATACGCTCTCGGGTACTTCGTCCGACGGTGGGTTCTATAACGATGGCGCATTCAAAGCAACGGTGGAGTTAAATAACCTTAACTTGACCAATATATCAGCCGTTTATTCCGGAGCGGCAGTACACATCCAGAACAGCAAGCGAATCAAAGTGAAACCGCTTAACGGCACAACGAACACGCTTGTAGATGCCGCCAACGGTAAGCAGAAAGGATGTCTGTATATAAAAGGTCATGCGGAGTTTGCGCAGAAAGGTACGCTGAACGTGACGGGTAACGTGAAACACGGTATTAAGACCGGCGAGTATTTCTCGATCAAGAACTCGACCATCAACATCCTCTCGGCAGTGGGTGACGGTATCAACTGCGAGCAGTTTTTCCTTATGGAGAGCGGCACGATCACGATCAACAACGTAGCCGACGATGGTCTGCAATGTGACATCGAGGACACGACCGTTGGTTCGACAGGCGAGACCGTAGATCACGAGGAGGAAGACTCCGGTAACATCTATATCTCCGGCGGCTCGTTGACAATGAACATCACCGGTGTGGCTTGCAAAGGTATCAAATCCGAAGGTAACATCGCCATCAGCGGCGGTGAGTTCACTATCACCACTTCCGGCATCGGAATGTGGGACACGGAGGATCTGGAGACCAAAGCGGCAGCTTGTATCAGCAGCGATGCGAACATCACCATCTCCGGCGGTACGCTCAATCTGACGAGTACCGGTTCCGGCGGTAAGGGACTCAAATGCGACAGCTTGCTGACCATCACCGGCGGTACGATGGTGATCAAGACCACCGGCGCGCTCTATTACAACAACGGCACGACGGAGAACACCAATTACACCGGTAACACCGATAATATCGACAGCAAGTACTACTCTTCGCCGAAAGGTATCAAAGCCGGTATCAAGACCGAGTCGGGCAGCGGATGGAGTGTGACATACACGTACGCAGGTGGCATCATCATCAGCGGCGGTAAGATCTCCGTCAGCACATCGGGACGCAATGCCGAGGGTATTGAGAGTAAGAGCACGATGGTCATCAACGATGGCGAAGTGGTGGTCAATGCGTACGACGACGGTATCAATGCCGCTTCCGACCTCACCATCAACGGCGGACTCGTCTATTCGCGTTCAACCAATAACGACGGTATAGACGCCAACGGAAACGTCTATCTCAAAGGCGGCTTGGTCTATGCTATCGGAGCTTCGAGTCCCGAGATGGCGATTGATGCCAACAGCGAGGAGCAGAAGAAACTGTACGTGCAAGGTGGTACGATCGTAGCTGTCGGCGGTTTGGAGAGCGGCGCAAGTCTCACACAGAGTTGCTACAAAGCTTCGTCATGGAGCAAGAACACATGGTACGCCTTGACGGTCGGAAGTGATGTGTTTGCGTTCAAGACCCCGAGTAGCGGTGGTAGTAATCTGATCGTCTCCGGCGCAAGTACACCGACACTCAAATCCGGTGTTACTGCTTCCGGAACAGAGATCTTCGACGGTGTCGGTTTCTATCCGGCAGAAGCTACAGGCGGCTCATCTGTATCGCTCAGTTCGTACACCGGTGGCGGTGGAGGTCCCGGCGGCGGAAGATGGTAAATCTTACAATAAAATCCTGCGTATGCTTGCATATGTGGGATTTTTTTTGTAATTTTGCAGCCGTTTTTGGAAATGACGCTAATTTTATATAGATGGCAAAGTTAACAGACATAACGGACTCAGAAGCGCAGGAATTGGCGCTTGAGTTTGCAGAGAATATCCATGCGGGTTTTCCTTCGCCTGCGGCGGATCATGCCGGAGAGCGGATTGATTTGGCAAGGGAGATGACGCCTCATCCGGAGACTACTTTCTATGCACATGTGCAAGGCGATTCGATGCGGGATGCCGGTATCCTTGATGGCGATATAGTGGTGGTCGATCGCAGTTTGGAACCCAATAACGGGGATTTCATTGTGGCATATATCGATGGTGAGTACACGATCAAGGAGTTTAAGAAAGACGAGTCGGGTCAATGTGCTTGGCTCATTCCGCACAATCCTGATTTTCAGCCGATAAAAGTGACATCAGAGAGCAATTTCATCGTCTGGGGCGTGATCACTTATGCGGTACACAAAACGCGCTTATAAACTCCTTTAAACTTTCAACTTTCAACTTTCAACTTTATCGGATGTACGCTTTAGCTGATTGCAATAATTTCTTCGTCTCTTGTGAGCGAGTCTTCCGTCCGGATCTGGAGGGAAAGCCTGTAGTCGTGCTTTCCGGCAACGACGGATGTGTCGTCTCGCGTAGCAACGAAGCAAAAGCGATCGGCATCAAGATGGGCGTGCCGCTCTATCAGATCAAGGCGTTGGTGGAGAAAGAGGGAGTGGTCTGTTTTTCCTCGAATTTCTCGCTGTACGGCGACCTTTCCGACCGCGTCATGACCATCATCCGCAAACACACGTCTCGGTTTGAACAATACTCCATCGACGAGTGTTTCTTCAATATCGATCACGTCCCCGCTGAGCGGCAGAAAGCCTATTGCGAGCAGTTGGTCAAGGACATCCGCAAAGGTGTCGGCATTCCCATCTCCATCGGTATTGCGTCTTCCAAAACGCTTGCAAAAGTGGCATCCAAATACGCCAAGAAATACCCGGGTTACCATGGTGTCTGCGAGATCCGCACAGAGGAACAGCGTCTCAAAGCGCTCTCTACGTTCGAGATAGGCGATGTATGGGGTATCGGACGGCGAGCGAAAGCCAAATTAGCTTCGGCGGGTATCACAACAGCGCTTCAGTTCACGGAGAGATCGTCCACTTTTGCCCGTAACATGCTCAATAAACCCGGTCTGCTGACGTGGCAGGAGTTGCGCGGACAAGATGCGATAGACATCACACAGTTGCCTATGAAACAGTCGATTACCACTTCGCGTACTTTTGCTTCGGCTATCACCGACCAAGCGCTTTTGGAGGAACAGATAGCTAATTTCTGTGCGCATTGTGCAAGGCAGTTACGTACGCAGAAATCCGTAGCGCAACAGGTCTATGTCTATGCCCATACTTCGGCTTTCCGCACGGATATCGAGCAGCACTACCTGTCCGAACTGGTCCATCTGCCGGTAGCGACCTCCAACAGTCAGGAGCTGATCTCGTACGCCTTGACGGCTTTCCGGCGTTCGTTCCGAAAGGGTGTGCTCTATAAGAAAGCCGGTGTGGTCTTGCTCAAGATCATCCCCGAGAGTGCCGTTGTGCCGGATCTGTTCGACGAGAAAGACCGTGACAAAGACAGCCGTCTCCAACGCGTCTTGGATCATATAGACGACCGTCATGGTAAACGAGCTATCATCCTTGGTTCGCAGATGCGTTCCGGCGACTCAACGATCGTCTATCGCAACGAACACAAGAGTCCGCTGTACACCACGGATCTCCGAGATATATTAACCATAAAAACCAACTAATAAAAAATGGGAAGAATATGAAAGTAGTTGTTATTTCGACGAGTCTCCGTCCGGGATCGAACAGTCATCTGTTGGCGGAGAAGTTTGCAGAAGGCGCTAAGAGTGCCGGACAAATCATGGAGAGCGTGCTGAACGCGGATGTTGTTTGTTGGGCAACGCCTATTTATTACTATGAGATGTCAGGTCAGATGAAGACCCTTATCGACCGAATGAACGCTATGTATCCGAAGGATTACCAGTTTAGAGACATCTATCTGCTGACCACCGCAGCCGAGGACGAGGAGTTTACGCCCAAACGCGCCGAGAGCGGTTTGCAAGGATGGATTGACTGCTATGAGAAATGCACACTCAAAGGGCATTTGTTCTGTGGTGGTGTGAATGACCCGAAAGAGATTGCAGGCAACGCCAAACTGCAAGAGGCATACGAATTAGGCAAAAACATTTAAAAGCGATGAAAGAGCTTGATCAATACACCCATCGGTATTCGCTCACAGCAGCGGATATGGATACACGTTATAGGATGACGCCGAACGCCGTGTTGCTTTATTATCAGGACTGTTGGGCACGTTTTATGGCTTGTATGCATCTGGCGGCTTTTGATATTGTCAAGCAAAACCGCATATGGGTCATTACGGAGTTTAACGCGTGGTTTGAAGAGCAGACAGCTTTATGGTCGGACGATATTGATGTGACCGTTTGGAACAGCGAAGTGAGCACGTTGCGGCTCTATGCCGAGTTCCGCGTGTATCGGGCAGATGGCATCGAGGTGGCGCATGGTTACGGCTGTTGGACGTTGTTAGACACCGAGGCACATCGTTTAGCGCCGATGACACCTTTTCAAGCGCAGATACCTGTGCTGCCGGAAGTCACTTCGGAGAGCCATAAGAAACGTCGTTTTGTAGCAGAAGGCACGCCGCTTCAGCAGATTGAGCATCGGGTCAATCCGATTAACTTGGACTTCAACGGGCATGTCAATAACCGGACGTACCTCTCGATTGCTATGCAGTCGGCGGATGAGGCGTTCATGGATGCACACGCGATTCGTTGTTTGACGATTCATTGGCTCAAGGAGACGTTCCTCGGCGACACACTCACCTGCCGTTTGAGTCTATTGCCCAACGAGACGGACGAAACCGTCTATCACTATCTCCACACGATAAGCCGCGACGATGCCGAGACAGCTGCGCAGGTCTATTCGGAGTGGATTCCGCGTACGGAGCAGATAGATGTCTCCGTTCATGCTTCACGAAAATAACAATTTGTACCTTAGTGTCACGTTTTGCGCACAACGAAAATGAATATTTCTATGAAACAGCGAGTAATTGGTATCGGAGAAACGGTTTTGGACATCTTGTTCAAGGATAACCAGCCGCAGAAAGCCATTCCGGGTGGATCGGCGTTTAATAGTATCGTTTCGCTGGGACGAGCCGGTGTGCCTTGCGTCATGGTGACGGAAGTCGGAGATGACCATATTGGCGATCTGACTTGCCAGTATCTGCGCGAGAACGGCGTCTCGGATGAGTTTGTCCGCCGCCACGAAGGAACAAAATCGCATATCACGTTAGCGTTTTTAGACGAGCACAACGATGCTCAGTATATCTTTTATAAAGATCACGTTTCTGCAGCTTTGGATGGCAAGTTACCGCATATTCAAGCAGATGACATCGTGCTCTTCGGCTCCTTCTTTGCTATCAATCCGGCTATCCGTCCTGCCGTGCGATCGATGCTGCAAGAAGCGCACAAAAAGGGCGCATGGCTGTATTATGACATCAATTTCCGTAAGACACACATCGCCGATATTCCTCATGTAATGGAGAATATCGAAGAGAACATGCAGTTAGCAACTATTGTTCGGGGATCGATGGAGGATTTCTGTTATCTGTACAACCTGACTGATGCAGATGCTATTTACGAACGCGTACGACCATTCTGCTCCACCCTAATCCTGACAGATGGCGCACGGATGATTCGCTTCTATTCACCCACAGGTTGCGAGAAGTACTCTGTTTCGCCGATTGAGACGGTCAGTACGGTGGGAGCCGGAGATAATTTCAACGCTGGTTACATCTATGCGAAGCTTAAAGGTATCGATGAACCCGCCCGACGTATAGACATGGCACAACGATGGAGCCAGGATGTATGCCGACAGTTAGGTAATAACATCTCCGACGAACTGGTTGCACAGTTAAGAAAAGCATAATAAGGAAATAAAACAAGCACTCCAATAAGAAATGATGAAAGCAATCTTTATCAATGGTTCTCCGCGCAAGAACAAAAACACCGCGCAGATGTTGGATCTTCCATTGGCTGCTTCCGACACGCTGGTGGGATGCCTTCCTTCGCCTCATGGGAAAACGTAAATTGATGTAATATACTGCGTGGATATGGACATTTTGGCACAAAAGATGGACAAATTGTCACGAAAAGTGGACAAATTGGCAGAAAACCGGACTTGGCACGCTTATTGCGAGTATTAGGGTGAAAACGCAACTACGCATACTACGCAAAACACGTAAACTACGCAAACTACGTTAAACATTGTTTAACTAAATTTGGAGGAATGATTATGAAAAATGCAATGTGTCGTAGAAACAGTTGGCTGCCGACAAACGGATGGTTTCCAACAGTATTTGATGAGTTTTTGAACAATGACATGCTGAACACGGCAAGCAATGTGGCGCCTTCGGTTAACGTCAAAGAGGACGAGCAAGGCTATGTAGTCGAACTGGCTGCTCCGGGCGTTAAGAAAGAGTACTGCCGAGTGCACGTAGATGAAGATCACAACCTGTGTGTCGCCATCGAGAACAAGTTCGAACACAAGGAAGAAGACAAACATTCGCACTACCTGAGACGCGAGTTTGCGTACACCAACTTCGAACAAAAGTACACCTTGCCGGACAATGTGGATGAAGCGAAGATTAGCGCAAAAGTCGAAGATGGTATCTTGACCATCGACCTGCCGAAGATCAAACGCGAAGAAGGCAAGACCGGACGCCAAATCGCCATCTCATAACGAGGCATGATCCCTAAAAACCAGAGCACTCCAAGAGCGAGTGCTCTTTTTTTTGTTGTGTTTTTCGGTTTTTACACATTTTTCGGTAATTAATGTACAAGCGTTTGCAAAAATAGCACTACCTTTGCAGCATCAATTCAAAAACGTGACTGAAAATGAAAAAGGTAACACTTCTTGCTCTTTTTAGCCTGATAACTCTCGGAGTTCGGGCTGATCTTTCGGAGGACTTCAACTCTCTTAGTTCCGGTTCGTGGTCCACGGAGACGAATGTAGATCTTCCTTCGGGTACATGGTCGTTTGGTGGCGGGGCTCAGTATAACAAGTCCAGTAATGTCATCGCCATTAAGTTCAACAACGCGAACGCATACATGATTACGCCTGCGATGGACAGCCTTGCTACCATCGAGTTCAAGTATCGTTCCGGCGGCAGTAACAAGAAAGTGGAGATTGCATACCAGATCGGTTCAGAGGCATGGCAAGTGATAGACACCCTTTCTATCCCATCTTCTTCCTCGTCGTTCTCCTCGTATTCTCATGCTGTTCCGGCGGACTCCTCTTTAAATGTGCGCGTGCGTATAAAAGGTCTTGCAAGCAGTATATTTATTGATGATGTTCTTCTCAAAAACCCCCTGCAGGGTCAAGGTCAAGGTGGCGGAACGGTTGTTCCCGGCGAACCGGATCCGGAATTTACCCGTCCGGAATATGTAGCTACACATGCTACCTATTATATCTCTCCGGAGGGTAACGACGAGACAGGTAACGGTTCGTTTGAGAATCCATGGTATAACCTCGGCAAAGCTATCTCTGTAGCACAGGCAGGCGATGTGATCTATTGTCGTGGCGGACGTTATATGATGTCATGGCGGGGAACAGATGGAAAACTGACGGTTCGTCTCTCGCAGTCCGGAACCGCAGCTGAGCCGATTGTCATTTCCGCCTATGAGAACGAAGCTCCGATCTTTGACTTCGAGCAGCAGTTATTGGATTGTAATCGCAATAAGAACAATGTGGGAGACCGTGGTATGCTCATTACCGGTAATTACTGGATCCTCTTCGGTCTGCATCTCATGCACGCTGCCGACAATGCCATCAAACTGGAAGGATCGCACAACCGTATTGAGCGTTGCGAGTTCTCCTATAACCTCGATACCGGCATCCAACTCGGTTTCGGGCATAAGTTCTCCGACACATTCCCCGGCATAAGTAAGAATGACGGCAGTTATTGTGCCTATAACGATATCGTCGATTGTGACTCGCATCATAACTGCGATTACGATGCTAACTACGGTTCCGATGCCGATGGTTTTGCCTGCAAGATGCACAACGGTAAAGGTAATCGTTTCATCCGCTGCCGCGCATGGCGTAACTCCGATGACGCATGGGATCTTTTTGAGACCGATTACGATGTAATCCTCGCAGAATGCTGGGCATGGGAATCCGGCAACGCTTCTGACCATCTCTGGGTAAAGCAGTATTTTGATGGCTCGGCTTCCTTCTCCGGCAACGGTAATGGTATCAAGTTGGGCGGCAACGGAACCGGTGGTAGCAGTCAAGGTATTCACTATGCGTACCGCTGCGTGGCTTTCGGATGCGATATCTCCAGTTCCGTCAAGGGTTTTGACTGTAACAGCCACAAAGGCGGACATGTGCTCATCGGATGTCTCGCTTTCGATAACTCCTATGACTACATGTTCGAGTCCGGAGGCTCTGATGCCAATACGTATTACTATAATAATGTCTGTTTCGGTCGTCAGGAGATTTCAGTAGGAACAGACGACTACAACGCCTTGGCTACCTCTCATAGCAAATTAGCTTGGACGAACCATCTGGTGACTTCTTTCTCGCGTTCGGATTATGTCTCGCTCAGCGAAGCAGATGCTATAGCTCCTCGTCGTGGAGATGGATCGATGCCTTCCCGTTTTGCACGCCTTCTGCCGGGTTCTAATCTCGTTGATGCAGGCTGTGAAGTGCCCTCGTCTGTTACGCCTAATCTGGCTCAGATGCTTGCTGACTTCCCCTTCTTGGCAGTAAATGTTAGCGGCACAGCACGTGATCTGGGTCCGTATGAGTTACCCCAAATAGATGACACCACCACCTCACTTACTCAGGTCATCGTTAATCCGGAAAAGAAAGGCTCTATGGATGTCATCGCCGGAAACTCGGCTAACGAGCGGATTGTTCGTTTCTCGGTTCCCAATGCGGTTGCAGAGGCAGAACTTGCGCTCTTTGATCTCAGTGGACGCATGGTTCAACGTATTCCGCTGTCGCATCTGAGTTATGGAGCCGAGTACTACCAGCCTCTCGAAATGCCCGAAGGAAACGGTCTGTATGTCGTACGCCTTACTGCCGGAACGTACTCTGCGTCTGCTAAGTTTACGCGGTAAACGCTATCTGCCCAAGGGCAAAAAACAAAAATTCCAAAGAAAATGGCATACAAATTTGCGTATGTCATTTTTTTTGTGTAACTTTGCAACCAAAAGTTGCAAAGAGAGTAAAACAACATGGCAAAATCGGTCATAGAATAGAATACTATGACAAATGATATCGTATGGATAGAGGACAGGTGTTTGAAGAGATGTACCGGACGATAGAACGCAATGAAATGGCAGTGTTGCGGAATGTGAATCGTTTTCCGGTGTACGGCAAGGATGTGATCTCGCCTTGTATGATGGTGTGTATCAATCATTCCGGTGTTGCGCGGGCATTGTACGACTTGCAGGAAGTGGTGTTCCGCCCCAATGAGATAGCTGTCGTTATGCCGAATCATATACTGCGTCCCCTCGAAAGCACGCCTGATTATAACGTGACGATATTGGTTCACTCCCCTGCCCTATGCGAGGAACTGAAGACGAAGCGTCTGACGCATGATTACCATAAGTACCACCGGCAACCGACCTGCCTGCTGACAAACGAAGAGATGACACAGTTTATGCGTGCGGTTGATCTGTTAGAGCATATATGTCAAACCTCTACGCAACGCTATCCGCTTCGTCATGAGATGCTCATCCAACTGACGAATGTGATGTCGGAGATGCACAATGCTTTTCGGCGCGAGATGGACGAAAAGATGCGGAAAGATGATAACAAATACGCGGTTTTCAATGCGTTCTGCGACGCCTTAGCGAGGAACTACCACGAGCAGCATGAGGTGGCTTTCTTTGCCGAAAAGGCGCATCTTACGACGCGCCATTTCTCGGTGATAATCAAAGAAGTAGTGGGTATTTCCGCCAGCGATTATATCGAGCAATACCTTGCTACGCAGGCGAAGAAACTGCTGACTTCCCGTCCGGACTTATCCGTGCAGCAGATCAGCGATCATTTGGGCTATGCCGATTCGCCTTCTTTCTGCCGTTTTTTCAAACGACACACAGGTATCACTCCAAACGATTTCCGGCAACAAGGCTGATTAGCGCTTGTTCATCAATAGACCTTTCTGCCAGTTGAGGGAAGGATACGTTTTCTTGAGATAAGCCTCAGCGTCTGCAATAGTGCTTGACCCGCTGGTAGCAAACGGGATGAGGGTCTTGCCTTCCAACTGCGGAACGTTGTTATCGAGCCACGAATTGATGATTCGCGGACAGATGCCCCACCAAATCGGGAAACCGACATAGATGGTGTCGTACGGTGTGACATCGGTGCAACGCTTGATAGCCGGACGCTCCTCGGGGTCTTTCATCTCCAAGGACGAACGGGACTTGTCGTTACGCCAATCGAGGTCAGCAGCGGTGTAAGGTTGCGCCGGTTCGATCTCCCAAAGACGAGCATCGTGCTGCTTAGCGAGTCGCTCTGCAGCAGCTTTTGTAGTACCTGTGGCAGAGAAATAAGCCACTAATGTTTTTGCTTCCATAGCAGTCATGGTTGCGGCACATAAGAATGCCAAAAAGAATCGTTTCATATCTGTTTAAATGTTTAATTATACCTATTTTTGTTCAAATAACATGACAAAATGAACTTTTTTTGATTTTTTTTGCCAAAATATTTGGTCATGTCAAAAAAATGTAGTACCTTTGCACCCGCTTTTCGATAAGAGAAGCACTTTAAGGGGAATTAGCCCCTTCCGGCGGAGGCCGGTTTCCCCGATTGACGGGGACACCTCCGGGTCCATTAGCTCAACTGAATAGAGTACCACACTACGGATGTGGGGGTTGCAGGTTTGAATCCTGCATGGATCACGAAGAGATGTCAAATAGGACATCTCTTTTTTGTTGCGTTGTGGGCAGCTTTCTGCGTTAGTTTGCGTTGAGTTTTGGTCATCTGCGGGTTCATATAGCGGTTCTTACGAACATCTTTTCCGGTTACGATCTCGTACCACACGCAGGCTGCCGTATAACGACCGTAGATATAGTTCAGATGGTAACCATCTCGGCAAAGGGTGTCTCCTAATTTCGTTTGACGTGCGTTCTGGACAGCCAAACCGCAAGGGATAATTTGACAATTGACATTTGACATTTGACATTTTTGCTGCACGTAGCGCGTGCAAGCTTGGATAGAATCCCACATCTCCTGCTGGTTGTTATGGTAGAGGGGATAAGCCGGATGTTTGGCGTCTTGGCTATACGCCCAGGTCTGCATCCAGCAGAGTTGCGCCTCGGGCTGATACGCACGGACAGTGTCGATGAGCATGGAGAGCCAAGGCTCGTACGAAGACTTGATACCGGAGTCATGACTTGCTTGCTGCAGGGAGATGTAATCGTATTTACCGTCCTTGAGCGCCTTGCGTAGCGAAATCGTGTCTCGGATTTCGCGAATTTGAGGATTTGAAGATTTGAGGATTTGAGGATTTGTGCAGACACGATGAGAATAGGCGGCGGTGTCTTTGAGCAGGAACTCTGCGTGTTGGGCTAAGGAACAACCGCCGTAATAGAGGTTATGCACCTCGATCTCTATGTTCTTGGCATCGCAGAGCGGCACGAGTTCCTGCTCCACAGCGTCCCAAGAAAAGCTATTTCCGATACAGAGTATACGGATAAGCATCAATATGGATAAAATCGTTTTCATTATGCTAATACGTCCGTGATTGTTACACGATAATAAGGGCAAAGGTCTAGGATTGGTCCGATATTGGACCGATATTGGACCGACATTGGACCGACATTGGACCGATAAAGGTCGGAAAGGAGACCGATGATGGTGGGATTAATGTGCTTCGAGCCAGTTATGTCCGACTCCACATTCGGCGATGAGCGGAACGGAGAGTTGGACGGCATTCTGCATCTCGGAGACAACTATCTCACGCACACGATCGACTTCTTGGGCAGGGACGTTGAAATTGAGTTCATCGTGAACCTGCATCGTCATCTGGGCTTGCAGCTTCTCCGCTTTCAAACGGCGGTGGATAGAGACCATAGCCATTTTGATGATGTCGGCTGCGGTCCCTTGAATAGGCGCGTTAACCGCGTTTCGCTCGGCAAACGAACGAACGGTAGCATTCTGGGAATGGATATCCGGCAAGTAACGTTTGCGCCCGAAGAGCGTTTCGGCATAGCCTTTCTGACGGGCGAGTTCTTTCTGAGACTCAATATATTCTATCACGCGCGGGAAAGCGGCGAAGTAGTCGTCAATCAGCTGTTTGGCTTCCGTACGGCTGCAATCGAGCTGTTGGGAGAGACCGAAAGCAGAGATACCATAGATGATTCCGAAGTTCGCCGTTTTGGCTTTGCGACGCTGGTCTTTGGTGACCTGTTCGATAGGGAGACCGAAGATCTTAGCAGCCGTAGCGGCGTGTACATCCTGCCCGTTGCGGAACGCCGCAAGGAGATGTTCGTCTTGCGAGAAATGCGCCATGAGACGAAGCTCAATCTGACTATAATCGGCAGAAAGGAAAAGACATCCGTCATCGGGTATAACCGCCTCACGGATGAACCGTCCGCGTTCGGAACGAATAGGCAAGTTCTGCAAGTTCGGGTTCGAGGAAGAGAGACGTCCGGTAGCCGTAACGGTCTGATTATAAGTCGTGTGGATCTTTCCGTCAGCGGCTATATAGCCCGGCAAAGCGGATATATAGGTGGTGATCAGTTTGCTCAAAGCTCTGTAATCCAAGATCAGTCCGACGATCTCATGACGATCTTTGAGCGCCACTAACACCTCTTCGGAAGTGGAGTATTGTCCGGTCTTCAATTTCTTAGCTTTGCTGTCCAGTTTGAGTTTGTCGAAGAGCAGTTCGCCCACTTGTTTCGGACTGTTGATATTGAACGGTCCATCTGCGAGGGTGTAGATACGTTGCTCGATCGTATTCAGTTCTTCGGTCAAGGCTGTCTCCGCCTCTTTGAGTTTAGCAACGTCAATACGGACACCGGCAGCCTCCATCTCGCGCAGGACTTCCACCAGCGGCAACTCGACGTTGTTGTACAAGTTCCATAAGTTGGCATCGGCTTTGAGGGCATCCCAGTTCGGCTCCTTATAAGGATTGAACGCCACCTCGGGGTTGAGGAGATATTGACAGAGGCGGGCTTCGATGGTATCAAAGGAATTTACCATCTGGTCATTTACCATTTCTTTATTCACTTCGTTCATACGATCTGCTTTGCCGTATGGGTCATTTTGCTCTTCGGGTTCGGCGAAGAGATCGAGCTGATTCGGGTCAACGGGTTTGGCTTTCTTGGAGGGCTGTTTATCCGCCAAAATGGGCGGATTGATGGACGAAGGCGCGAGTTTCTTGAGGAGGGAGTTGAACTCGAGTTCCTGATAGAGTTTTGTGAGGGCTTCGATGTTGGGCTCTTTCTTCGCCAGCTGGTTTTCGTCCAAGGCAATCGGCACATCGGTACGAATAGTAGCCAAGAACCGCGAGAAACGGATCTCCTCCGTCTGGGTCTCCACTTTCGTACGGAGCGCACCTTTGATCTCGTCCGTGTGGGCAAGCATATTGTCGATGTCTCCGAACTGCTGCAAGAGAGCCACAGCTGTTTTCTCCCCCACACCTTTGCAGCCCGGGATATTATCGCTGGCATCGCCCATGAGTCCGAGCAGGTCGATGACTTGTTCCTTGCGTTGCAGGCCGTATTTATCGCACACTTCTTTCGGTCCCATCAGTTCGAAACCGCCCGTATGACGGGGACGATACATGAACACATGGTCGGAGACGAGCTGTCCGTAGTCCTTATCCGGCGTAGCCATATAGACCTCAAAACCAGCTTTTTCGCCTTGTTGAGAGAGCGTGCCGATGACGTCGTCCGCCTCAAAACCGGGTACTTCCAGCACGGGTATATTCATGGCTTCCAAAATCTGCTTGATCACAGGCACCGCCTTGCGGATGTCTTCGGGCGTCTCGGGACGCTGCGCTTTGTATTGCTCGTACGCCTCATGACGGAACGTGCCACCTTTCGGATCAAAAGCCACACCGACATGTGTGGGGTTGATTTTCTTGAGCAAGTCCTCCAGCGTGACGCAAAAACCAAAGATAGCAGAGGTGTTTTCTCCTTTGCTGTTCATGCGCGGCGCGCGGATGAATGCGTAGTATGCGCGAAAGATCATCGCATAAGCATCAACTAACAGTAATTTTTTCATTTGGGCATTTACCATTTCTTTATTCACTTCGTTCATACGATCTGCTTTGCCGTATGGGTCATTTATTGAACCATTTTACCATTGTATAGGCTCCAAGCCGTTCTTAATCAGATAGTTATTAGCCGCTGAGAAATGTCCGCAGCCATCAAATCCCCGATAAACAGACAGGGGTGACGGGTGCGAGGTTTGGAGCACTAAGTGCTTCTTTCGGTCGATAAACTGACCTTTGCGTTGAGCATATGATCCCCAGAGCATGAAGACCAGATGTTCGCGTTCTCTATTAAGCGCCGAGATTGCTGCATCGGTCAGTTCTTCCCAGCCTTTGCCTTGGTGGCTACCGGCTTTATGCGCCTCCACCGTCAGGGTCGCGTTGAGGAGCAAGACACCCTGCTCCGCCCAACGGCGTAAGTCTCCGCTTTGCGGAATAGGCGTTCCTAAATCCCGATGGATCTCTTTGTATATGTTCATGAGCGAAGGAGGGATCTGCACGCCTTCGGGCACGGAGAAAGAGAGTCCCATAGCTTGTCCGGGCTCGTGATACGGGTCTTGACCGATGATGACCACCCGCACTTTCTCAAAAGGACAGGAGTCGAACGCATTAAAAATCAAACCCGCCGGAGGAAAACACCGGCAGGTCTGGTATTGCTGGCGCACATATTGAGTGAGGAGTTCGAAATAAGGCTTGTCAAACTCCGTCTGCAACACGCGCTGCCAAGATGGATCTATTCGTACTTGCATCAATCTACAACTAACATAGCGTCTCCATAGTCACCAAAACGATAGCCTTCCTTCACCGCCTCTTCGTAAGCGTGCATGGTCTCTTCGTAGCCTGCGAACGCCGCAACCATCAGCAACTGGCTTGACATCGGCATATAGAGGTTCGTGAAGAAACTATTCGCTACCGTGAACGTGTACGGCGGATAGATGAACTTATTCGTCCAACCGTCATATTCCTTGAGCTGACCATTCGTTCCTGCCACATGCTCCATAGCGCGCATGATCTCTGTTCCCACCGCACAGACGCGTTTCTGACGCTCATGGGCGTTGTTGACTGCTTCTGCCATGTTTGCCGGAAGGATGATCTGCTCGGACTCCATCTTATTCTTGGTCAAGTCCTCCACGTCGATCTCCTTGAAGATACCGAGGGATACGTGGCTCGTCATAAAGGTCGTCTCAATACCACGGATCTCCATTCGTTTGAGGAGCTGTTTGGAGAAATGCAGACCGGATGCCGGAGCTGCAACAGCTCCTATCTTGCTGGCAAAAATGGTCTGGTAACGATCGATATCCATCTCGCGCACAGGCAGATCATGGAAGGTCTCCTCGTACTGCTGCTGGGTCTGCGCATCCATCGGACGACGGATATACTTAGGCAGCGGAGCGCTACCCAAAGCATAGAGATGCGGTACAAACTCCTCGTTCTCATAGTCCGTCAGGAAACGGAACGTACGTCCGCGGCTTGTGGTGTTATCTATCACCTCAGCCACGATGGAAGGATCGTCATCGAAGGTCAGTTTATTACCAATACGGATCTTACGCGCCGGATCAACCAACACGTCCCAATAACGCGATCTATGATTCAACTCACGGAGGAGGAAGACCTCAATCAGCGCGTTCGTCTTCTCCTTGTGTCCCCACAGCCGAGCCGGAAAGACCTTCGAATCATTGAAAACGAACAAGTCGCCTTCATCAAAATATTGCACCGTGTCGGTGACCATCTTATGCTCCACCTCACCGGTCTTGCGGTGCAACACCAACAGACGCGCATCATCGCGATACGCAGCGGGGAATTGAGCAATCAGTTCTTCAGGCAGTTTAAACTTAAACTGGCTGAGTTTCATATCATTAGCTTTGTACATATTCTTATTTATCGTCGTTTAGACTATTCGGTTCGTAATGATTCAGTTCTTCCAAAAAGGCCTCAATAGAGAGACAATCTTCTACACGCGTGTCTCCAACTCGTGTTCGTCTCAGAGCGATGAGGTGTGCACCGGAATGGAGACGCTCTCCTATATCCCTTGCCAAGGCGCGGATATACGTGCCTTTGGAGCACACAACACGGATAGTCAGCTGCATCTTCTCTTCGTCAAACGCCAAGACTTCAATCTCATCGATGACCAAGAGCCGCGGTTTGAGTTCCACCTCTTCTCCTTTGCGGGCAAACTCATACGCACGTTTGCCGTTGATCTGGATAGCCGAGAAGACGGGCGGTACTTGCCACTGCTCACCAAGGAAAGTCGGAATAGTCTCGTTGATCAGTTCACGCGTTATATGCGCCGTCGGATACGTGGCATCGATCGCTTTCTCCAAGTCAAAACTCGGGGTTGTTGCTCCTAATTGGAGCGTAGCTACGTATTCCTTGGCATCGTATTGGAGTTGGTCTATGAGCTTGGTTTTCTTGCCTGTACAGACAATCACCACACCTGTTGCCAGAGGATCCAAGGTTCCCGAATGACCGACTTTCAGTTTCTTTTTGCCCAATTTACGGCAGAGGTTATACCGTATTTTAGCCACCAAGTCGAACGATGTCCAATGCAGCGGCTTATCGAACGCCAATACCTCGCCTTGCTCAAAATCCCACATATCAGCAAACAGTAGCAATAATAGCGGTAGAACCGATGATAGCGCAGTAGATTGCAAACCAGATGAGGCGTTGACGGCGAACAATCTCAATCATAAAACGGCAGGCAAAACAGCCGGTGACGAAAGCAGCCACAAATCCCACCAAGGCAGGCAGCATGCCTAACTCACTGGTCATCTCGCCTTTCAGCAGTTTGAGCAGATCGAGAAAAGCTTCTCCTAAGATAGGGATAAGTACCATCAAAAAGGAGAACTGTGCTACACTCTCTTTTTTCACACCACAGAGCAAACCGGTAGCGATCGTCGTACCGGAACGGCTCAGACCCGGTAGTACAGCACATGCTTGAGCGATACCGATGATGATAGCATCCCAATAGCCCACTTCATGACCTGCTCCTTGGCGTTTTTTCTGTAACCATTCGCTGAGCGCCAACAACAGAGCCGTGATCAGCAAGCATATACCGACCAGCAAAAGACCGTTACCGAAAAATGCTTCTACTTGGTCTTTGAAGAACATTCCCACGATGAAGACAGGGATCATGGAGACTAAGATCTTCGCTACATAGTCTTTCTCTTTGTTCCATTTGGGAGTAGTGAACGTGCCGCCAAACAGCTGCAATACCTCACGCCAAAGCACTACAAGCGTAGAGAGCACCGTAGCTACATGGACTATGATAGCAAACATGAGGTTCTCTTCTCCGGAAGTTCCTAATAAGACCTGACCGATCTCCAGATGTCCCGAAGACGAAACAGGCAGGAACTCCGTCAAGCCCTGCACAATGCCTAATATCAATGCTTCTAACCAACTCATTTCTTTGCGCGGAATAAGATAGCAAAAATCATACTCACAAAGCCGAAGAGTGAGATCATCGGACCCAAAGTGATACGGCGGAAGGAGAAAATATTGGGATTATACACCTCTCCGGACGGTTCGCCCACCATAAGGCAGAAACCGATTACGATAATAGCAAACGAAACGGCTATCAGGATGAGGTTCAATTTAGGTAATGTCTGTTTCATAAAAGTCAAATATCAAATGTCAAATCTCAAATATCAAATCTCGTACAACGAGTTATTATCCATACGGATGTAGCGACCCGTGGCGATGAGAGAAGCAAAGAGCGTGATCAGCAAACCGCTACCTAAGACTACGCCGCATACAAAAGCAACATTCATCCACGTAATCGGGAAGAGGAACAAGCCCATCTCAAACTCAACATAATAGACCAATCCGCTCAGCACGATCAGCGCTACGATACCGGCAATCAGCCCCATCAGCATATTACGCAACACAAACGGACGACGTGTCACCCAAGACGTGGCACCCACCAGCGTCATTGTGTTAATGATAAAGCGTTTGGAATAAATCTGCAAACGGATGGTATTGACAATCAACACCATGGACACCAATAGGAGCAGCAAAGCCACACCAAGCAGGATATACGAGAAATCATGTACGTTACGGTTCATCAGATCGGTCAAATCCCGCGGATAGAGCACCTCAGAAATATACGGCAGCGACTCCAAACGCTCTGCTTCTTGTGCCAAACTATCCGGATTGCTATAAAGCTCGGACGGATGGATCTCATAACTGGCAGAAAGAGGATTGTATCCCAAGAACGCCGTCGGATCTTCTCCCAACGAGACAATATGTTCCTGCAAAGCTTCCTCTTTGGAGACATAGCGGAAACTGCTATATCCTTCGCTTGCCTCCAACATACGCTCCAAACGGGCACATTGCGTGCTATCTGCCTCTTGAGACAAGACGGCTGTGATGGTCACGTTCTCGCGCATGCGCGTAAGAAGCGCTCCTGCCGACAGCAGGAGCACACATTCTATTCCTATCAGGCAAAGCACCAGCGATACGCTGACGCCTGCCGTCATATAGGAGTTTCTAAAGCGATGCTTACGCATTAATATTCCCAAAGGTCTTGTTCGAAATTCAGCAATTCAGTAGCAATACGATCTTGCTCCTGACGAATGCCGGTAATATCATTGTGTTTATAATCCGGAATCCAGCGGTTGTACATATTGCCCTCACCGACGATATAGGACGTATATAGACGTTTCTGGAAGAACTCATCAAACGTCACACGTTTCACCTCATTGCGGTTAGGAATAGCATACTGCATTGCCAAATATGGACGCAAGTTATCAAACGGAATCCAGAACATGATCGACTCACGGAGCGAAGACATAATCTTTGCACTATCCTGCGTACTGATCAACACCGGATGCAGCGGAGCGATTGCCATGATCTTCTGGTGCATACGGCTCGTATGCTTGTCGAAGAACACCACTTCCTGAATTAGATACTTCACCTGATTACGTACCACGCTCTCGAACGAATAAGGCTGCGGACGTAACTCGTCGGTGATACTGTCATAGTTGATGAGCATCGCGGTAGAACGGCTGATATCAAAATAGGTATCATCATCCGAGTGATCTTCGGTCTTATCGACAGGCATGAACGCATCCATAGGGATCTGCGGTTTGGTAAACGGCGGCTGAGTCTTAAAGCTCGGCTTAATCGTCTCCGGGTCACGCGGATAAATCTGCAAGCCATCTACGACAGCATCCAAAATCACTTTGAACAAGTTACGATAGTCCGGATCATCCACACGAGTCGGGAAGTAGAGCTGATAGTTCTGCTTATAACGCATATCGATGATACGATATACATAGCGAGCCCAAATGACGTCATCAATACGGTGATCCACCATGACTATAGTATCATGAGCCTGCGAATACTCCTCCGTTTGGATACGTGCTGTACCCAACTCATCAAAGAACGAGATGACCTGATGCTGCGCTTGAGCCGTTAATACGCCCAACAGCAAACATACGACAAAACTTAGTTTCTTTATCATAATCAAATGGTATTAATTCAATGTGAATACAAGCGGAGACAGACGCATTTCCTGACCACCAGGACCCACTGCACGAGCATCTTGGATGATCACAACACCACCTTTTTTCAGTTTACCGATCTGGTTCAACTGATCTTGGGTGAACTTGTTTCCGTTGGATTGCGAAGTCATTCCGTTGATAATAGCGCGGAAGCTGGTTACCTTAAACGGCAGGTTGAGCAAACCGTCAGGACCATACGATGCGGTAATAGCACCGGAAGAGTGAGTCAGCGTGCTAAGCGCGATATTACCCGTGGTGTACTCTTTCTCTTTAGCAGAGAACCAAGCCTGCGGGTTCGGCAGCGCTTTCACACGGTATTCCTTGCTACCCATCGGTTGCATCTTTCCGTCCAATTCAGCAGATACGTTGATGGTGACGCTCTTGGAGTTCTCACCCGGTACAATAACCCATAAACCGCCTTGCTGTTTAACCTGCGCACCACTGACACTTACCTTCACTTTATCATTAGATACACCCGGTACCGAGATCGAGAACTTGTTCTCATACTTACGGTACATGATGTTGAGGTCGGTATTCGAAATCGTCACAGCCGGTTCGCCAACGCTATATTCGCTCTGGAAATTCAGGTTCTCCATAGCACCCGTCAGCGGGTTCTGATATGCTATATAACCGGAGTATTTCTTGAGACCCACGCCGGTAGCAGCAACCTCATAAATACCTTGATCGTTAATACGCTGACCCTCGATATAGTACTCCGGACGCTGCGTTGAATCGACAGCCGCAAGAATAATCTGCGCAGTATATTTACCACCACGGATGACGTAGTTCGAGTTAGGGATCACGTATGCGTTCAGTTTGTTTACACGCAAGTCACCTGCATCGGTACGATCCATCAAATACTGGATCAACTGACCCTCGGTGGTACGTACATCGTTCTGCATCTTGGTCAAGATAGTGATCGAAGCGCCGACAGGCATACCATCAAACACAGCTACTTCCCAGTCGCATGAGTCTTTCTCATGCGCGTTATAACCACGCTCGGTTGCCAAAGCAGTCTGAATAGCGTTACGCAACTCAGCATCATTCTCTGCCAACTCAGAAGCATAATCACGGTAGTAAGCAACCGTCTGTTTGAGGATAGTACCATTACCTTGCACGATAGCATACTGACCTGTCACATCCAAGTTAGAGTTACCCTCGATATGCATAGTCGGGTCAATACCCTGTGCTTTAAACTCATCAACGCGTTTCTGACCATCTGCCAAAATCGCGATGCGCTCCTTGAAATTCTGGATATAATTATAGAGCGAGTCTGCACGTTTCTGAACCTCAGCTGCCTTGTCGAACCACTCTTGCGTTTTCTCGGGGTTAGCTTCATTAGCCGCCCTGAAATCGCGATAGAGCTTCTCGTTTCGAGTGTCCGTAGCAGCGATAGAGGAGTGCAAACTATTGTCTACCAATGTAAAACCATTGAGGATATCCGTACTTACGTTCAACGCCAACATGGCGGTGAGCACCAAGTACATCATACCTATCATTCGTTGTCTCGGGGTTTCCGGACAGTTTTTTGCTCCACCCATTGCTGAAGTGTTTTATTTGTTTTTACTTAGTTTGCTGTTATCCATGCTTATGCCAAAGCGTTAAGCATATTACCGTATATACCATTGAGGTCAGCTACTTGTTTCTGTAACTGTTTGGTGCTTGCTGCGAAAGCTACCTGAGCCTCTGCAGCCTCTTTAGCAGCTGCTGCTGCGCCCTTCTGAGCCTCCATCTGAGCGTTAACCGACTGCAACTGCAACTCATATACCGAGTTCAGAGAAGCCATTTTCTTGCCCATTTCCAGAACACTTTCTTTGTAAGCCTTGGTCTCGTCAGCAACGTGCTGCATATCACCACTAACCTGAGCGTAACTTTGTGCCAAAGTAGCAGTAGCTGCGGTATAAGAAGCCGTTGCAGCCTCAGCAGCAGCCAGTTTCTCATTCAGTTTAACACCGGTCTCAGCCACTTTGCTCAACTCGCTGAACTGCGTAGCTGTCTTAGCCAAATCAGCAATACCGTCTTTGAGAGCTTTCAGATCCTCATCTTTGAGCGTCGGTACCTTACCAACAGCAGCGCCCTCAGCAGCAGGACCAGCAGCCGGAGCTGCAACACTCATTCCGGCGGTAGCTACTTGACCGGCTACACCTGCGCCCAACAAAGTCGGACGAGCCTGTTTAGATTTGATTTCCAACAACTCCGGATCAGTTCCGTATTCGAGCAACTGCGGGAACACATTCTCCCAGTGGAACTCTGGATGCGGGTGATCCAATGCACCGATGATGAACAAGAATGCCTCGGTAAACATACCAATCATAAGTACCTGGCTGGCACCCGGCCAGTGCAAAATTTTAAACAATGCACCGATAATTACGACGGATGCACCCACCGAATACACGATGTTGACGATGTTCTTACCCTGGTATGAACCATACCAATGCATAAAACCTGCCCAAAGGCCTTGCTTTCCAGCTTTTTCTGTAGCCATAATAGTATTTTAATTTTTTTGTTATTCTTTTATTTTGTCTTTCGACACCTTATTTATATATATTAATCGCCTATGTACGCGCGAACGCAACGGAATCCGATGTACGGACGGCTCTCATACTGATACTCATACGTACGTACACCGCACTGCATGAAGTAACTGATATCTTTCCAGCTACCGCCCTTAACCACCTTACGTTTCAAGATGTCCGGATCGGCCTTACGAGCCATGTAGCAATAATCCGGGTTAAGGTCATGGATATGCGTATTAGCGGCACTCTGATAAGCCGAGTTGGTCCACTCTGCTACGTTACCCGCCATATCGAACAGACCGAAGTCATTCGGACGGAACTGAGCTACTTTCATAGTCGTAGTACCGGTATCATCGTTGTATGCACCACGATACGGCTTGAAGTTAGCAAAGAAACAACCCTTGCCGTCACGAGCGTAGTTACCGCCCCACGGATACATAGCCATCTTACGACCACCACGGGCTGCATACTCCCACTGAGACTCCGTCGGCAGACGGTATTCGTTTGCCTCGTTAGAGGAATACATATTAAACAACTTGGTACGCCAGTTGCAGAAAGCATGTGCCTGCTCCCACGTTACACCCACTACAGGATACTCCGAATAACCCGGATGCTTGAAATACATCTGGAGCAACGGATCGTTGTACGAGAACTGGAAATCACGTGCCCAAACGAGCGTATCAGGATAAACACTGATAATCTTCAGAGTACGCAGATCTTTCGGTTCACGCAACGGACGATAGATGGTCGAGTCTTTGATCTCGCCCAATTCGTTTACCCAGAAGGTATCTACACGTGCCGTAGCTCCGGGAGGATAGGTACTCGTAGCCACATCGAATTTATTACGTTGAGGTAAAGCCTGATCCATATTCACCCAGCTATAACGATAGTGCATGAAATTGGTCTTGAAAGTACCATCGGAATAGTACATCGAAGACAATGCATCCACTACGTCCTCTTCCTTGCTGTTCCAAGGAATTTTCTTACGCCAGTCAATACGGAAGTTCTCCTCATCGAAGTCTTCATCTTTCGGCTGAATAGCATAATCGGTCAAACCGGCCGCTACCAAGTTGGTAAGCGCAATGGAGTCACGCACCCAGTTGACGAACTGGCGGTACTCATTGTTGGTAATCTCGGTCTCATCCATCCAGAACGCATCAACAGTTACCATCACCACATTATCCGGCTGCTCGAAAACAGCAGACTGAGTGTTGGCACCCATCATGAAGGAACCCTTCTTGATAAATAACATACCATAAGGATTAGCCTCCTTGAAATTTGTGCTTTTGAACGCACCTACCAGTTCTCCGGCAGGCTTGTTACAACTCGCCAAGGCTACTGCCAAAGCGATGACAGGCAAAATCTTTGTTACTTTCATATTAGTATAAATCGATTTATTTTCTATTTATATTACAAGTACCTTATAGACTTGTATTTGTTCGTTCTTTTTGGTTTGAGGATGTCAAAACCGTATGACAGGTAGAGCTCGTGGCTACCATAGGATTCCAACATCAGCTTGTTAGTTGGCAGTTCGCAACTATATCCTAATTGCAGTCCTGCGATGATATCTACACCTAATAATATATTAACACTTCCGTCAATTCGGTATCCGAGTCCCCACCGGTAGCGATCTTTGTAGTCGCACATCAAGGTGAGGTTCACATCCCAGCTCACAAAATCACTCATCACCATGGCGCTCGGGGTCAACATCCACTCTCGGTTGTTCTTCAGTCTGAAATGGTATCCTCCGGTGACGTACATCGTTCCGACCAGCTTAACATCGGAATAGTCGTCCCAGTCCACCTTCGGCCTTGTCAGGTGATTATAACTGGCTCCGACCCACCAAATGGGAGTGCTATACCAAATACCCAACGCCATATCGAACTTCATGCCGGACTTGCTACCCTGCGGTATTGCATCGTCATCCGCATCGTGGTACTCATCCTCCATCTCCTTGAGGTTGACCGAGTCACCTCGGAAGCCCACGTTCACGAATCCTAAGTCCACACCCACACTCAGATAACCTTTTCCGAGTTTCTGGCGGTAAGCGTACTGCGCATAGAATGCTTGGTTCGTAAACAAACCGAACCGATCATTCAAGAATCGCACACCCGCGCCATGACGCGTCTTACCTATCACAAACGGCGAACAGAAAGTAAACCATGTGCTCATCGGAGCGTTGGTAATGTCCACATACTGCATGCGGTGCATTCCTGCTACTTTCAGCAAATCGCCTTCTCCCACCGCTGCGGGATTATAGGCTGTAGGCATATACATATATTGCCCCATTTGCGGGTCGAACTGCGCACGAGCAGTCACAACGGCAATAAGCCCCAATAACAGAACAATATAACGTTTCAATTTTCAATATCTTTTGTCTTTTGTCTTTCGACTTTCGACTAATTAATACTCTTCTTCGTCAAAGAAGAAATCTTCATCCCGAGTAGGATAATCCGGCCAGATGTCCAAGATACTCTCGTACTGCTCCTCGTCGTCATCGTCATCCAATTCTTGCAAGTTCTCAATAACCTCGGCAGGAGCTCCGATACGGTTGGCGTAATCCAATAACTCTTCCTTGGTTGCAGGCCATGGAGCGTCCTCTAATTTTGATGCTAATTCAAGTGTCCAATACATAGTTTTAATCTATCACAAGTTGACCCAATACGGGCATAGTTTTTCAAAATATCGTGCAAAAGTAGTAAAAACTTTCCAAACGTGCAAATATTTTTTAGAATATTTTACATTTTTTGGCATTTTTTACACAAAACGCGCCATTTTTGTCAATTTTTCCACCTTTTACCCCTGCTTCCACGCTTCTTCCGGCTCCTCAAGCAGGTGACCGATGTAGCGCGACAAAACGAACAAATAGTCGCTCAAACGGTTCACAAATTTCAGTTCTTCTTTTCGGGCATCATTTTCGGTATTTTGGAGTACGTCAATACGTCTTTCTGCACGTCGGCAAACCGTCCTACAAACATGACATCGGCAGACTGTCTCGCTACCTGCCGGCAGAATGAAGGCTCTTTGTTTCGGCACCTCTGCCTGCATCGCATCGATCCATTGCTCCAACTGCTGCACATCCGATTCTTGGATCCACTGACCGGGAGCATCGCTCAATGCGGCTCCAAGATTGAACAGTTTGTTCTGAATCCATTGCAGCTGTTCGTCTGAACTCTGAACTCTGAATTCTGAACTCTGAACTCTGAACTCTGAATGTTTCATCCCTGCCCTCAACAAACCGATCCAGCTGTTGAGTTCATCTACTGTTCCGTACGCCTCAATACGTGCGTCAGTCTTCGAAACCCGTTTGCCGCTGGCAAGCGAGGTCTCACCTAAATCCCCTGTCTTAGTATAAATCATATACGTATTCTATAATGCCGTTTCAAATAATGTGTATCTACAAAGAGCAGTCCCACATGGTATAAGTCCATGGATGTCGTCACCCTCGGATCAGCTTTCAGTTCGCGCCATGCGCGCTCCATCTGCTCCGAATAATGAATATCATCCAACACCAGTATGCCTTTCTCCGTCAACCGATTCAGCAAGAAGTCGGCATAACGCATCGTAGCTTCATATGTATGGTTTGCATCCACATACGCCAAATCAATCCTTTCATCTTTCGCTTCTGAACTCTGAACGCTATATATATTATATAAGGTGTCGTCGATATTTCCCTGAATCCATTCGATATTCTCCAACTTGAGCATTTTCCAAACGCCTTGCGCCACACGCAGCACAGCCTCGCTTCCTTCCATCGTCACCACCTTGTTCCGGCTGTCCGGACTCGCTAAATAGGCGGTAGTGATTCCCAAGGACGTTCCTAATTCCAAGATCTGCAACGGTCGTTTCTCTTCCTCGTGCAGAAAATTGACAATCCGGAACAACACCTGTCCTACTCGCGCGCGCTCTAAATGGTTCTTGGCGATGTCACACACACGGCGTTGTACATGCAGTCCTTCGGGCGAACCTGCCGAACCATAATCGACCACGTCCAAACTATCCTCACACGCCAACAAAAACTCCCGCCGACGTTCGATGTCCCGAAAGCAGTAATACGCATTCTCATCCCGCAGAACGAACCGAACCAAACGGAACAGATACGGCGAATGAATCGCCTCGCCGGACGTATTCCAAGCTGTCAAAAAATGCCGGACAAAAGCTCCTATTTGATGAATTTTACTCATTTGGGCTGCAAAAGTACAAAAAAATTTGCATATATGCAAGAAATTTTGTAATTTTGCACCATGATTTTGAATTATATTTGGATTTCGCTCATTCTGATAGCCGTTTTGACGGGTATCATACAGGCTATTTGCTATGGAAACGTGGATATCTTCTCCGCGATTCTCAATTCGACGTTTGACAACGCTAAAACAGGTTTTGAACTCTCCTTGGGCTTGACCGGAGTCCTTGCTTTATGGACGGGAATCATGAAGATCGGCGAGCAAGCCGGAGCCGTCAACACCTTAGGCAAAGCCATCAATCCGTTCTTCAGCCGTATCTTCCCGGATATACCGAAAGGGCATAAAGTGTTCGGTTCGATGCTCATGAACATCGCCGCGAACATGTTAGGTCTGGACAATGCCGCTACGCCGATGGGACTGAAAGCCATGGGCGAACTGCAGGAACTGAATAGCGACAAGACGAAAGCGTCCAATGCGATGATCATGTTCGTGGTCTTGGGAGCCAGTGGTCTGACGCTCATTCCGACGACCATCATGGCGTACCGCGCGCAACTCGGTGCCGCTAACCCTGCAGACGTGTTCCTGCCTATACTGATCGCTACATATGTAGCTACGCTCGTCGGACTGCTCTGCGTCTGCGTAGCGCAGAAGATCCGCCTCAAAGATCCGGTCGTCTTAGGCACCATCATCGGCTTGACGGCTTTAGTGGGACTGTTGGTCTGGGGTGCAACCCTGCTCTCTCCACACGCCCTCTCGGTAGTGTCGGCAGCCGTAGCTGCTATCCTGCTGCTCAGCGTCATCTGCTGGTTCATCATCCAAGCCATGTGCAAAGGGATCAACGTCTATGACGCCTTTATCGACGGAGCCAAAGGCGGTTTCCAAACAGCCGTCAGTATCATCCCTTACCTCATCGCTATCTTGGTGGCAGTTGGCATGTTCCGAGCCAGCGGAGCAATGGGACTTCTCGAAAACGGTCTCGCTTCGCTCTTCGCAGCCTGCGGTATCAATCCCGACATGGCAGGAGCTGTTCCGACTGCCCTCATGAAACCGCTCAGCGGAGGAGGAGCACGAGGACTGATGCTCGAAGCCATGACCACACACGGAGCCGACAGCCTCGTCGGAAGACTTTGCTGCATCCTGCAAGGCACCACGGACACCACGTTCTACGTCCTTGCCGTCTATTTCGGCTCAGTGAACATCAAAGATACCCGTCACGCTGTCGCTTGTTGCTTGTTAGCTGACCTTGCTGGAGTGATTGCTGCCTTCATGATTGCACCTATCTTTTTTGGCTAAAAAGTGCAACATGCCAGTATTATATACTATGTATATAATACCAACGAAAGAAGGTGCTAAATTTAGTGCGTTGTTAGTGCGTCGTAAGTGCGAGGTTAGTACGAGGTTTTCGGTATTGAGTCGGTGTTTTTACGGACAAAATAAGTATAAATAAATAGAACACATGATACGTTTTACAACGGATGACACAGAGATGCCTGCGCTGGATGAGCGCAAGATAGGCAAATGGATTCGCTCTGTAGCGGCGGAATATGGTTTTTCCGTCGGTAATATCAATTATATCTTCTGCTCCGATGAACGGGAATTAGAGGTGAACCGTCAGTTCCTTGGTCATGACTACTACACGGATGTCATCACTTTCGACTACTCCACTCCTACGACGCTCAACGGCGACATCTTCATCTCTTTGGATACTGTCCGCTCAAATGCCGAGATGGTCTCCACGACCTTCGACCACGAGCTGCTCCGTATCCTCATCCACGGCGTCCTGCACCTCACCGGACAAGGCGACAAAACCCCCGAAACCAAAGCTCAAATGACCCAAAAAGAAGAATCCGCTTTGGCTAAATGGGTATAGAAGTGTATTAATTCGCAATTATTGTAGAAAAAATAGAAAAAGTGGCATACTCGTTTGCGTATGTCGCTTTTTTGTTGTAATTTTGTGCGCTGAATATGCCAATTTATAAAACTTCATTGGAAACTTTTAACTAAAAATACAATGAAAAAATTTCTCCTTTGTGCTCTTTCCTTGGTGACTTTGTCGCTCCAAGCAATCAATTACTGCGCCCCGCAGAGTTGGGGGTACGCCGGTTCAAGCGTGACCGGTGGCGGTAGTGCTACGCCGACTTTGGTAAGCAGCGTCAGCGAACTCAAATCCGCTATCGGCAGCAACGCGAAGAACAAGGTGGTGATCATCACCAAGAGCCTGACTTTCACCTCCATGCTCACCATGCAAAACGCCCAGAACGTGACCATCTTGGGTCTGCCGGGTGTCAAGTTAGTCAGCACCCAGCAGAATGCCACCACTTCGGGTATCCTCTTCGTCAAGAAATCGTCCAACATCATCATCCGCAACCTGATCTTCGAGGGTCCCGGTGCTTATGACTGCGACGGAAACGACAACCTCTGCTTCGAGGGAGTCACAAAAGCTTGGGTTGACCACTGTGAGTTCCAAGACGGTTGTGACGGTAATTTTGACAACAAGAGCACCACGGATAATGTGACGGTCAGTTGGTGCCGTTTCCGCTATCTGAAAGCGCCCAAACCAGGCGGTTCAGGCGGCGCGGATGACCATCGGTTCACCAACTTGCTCGGTTCCTCCTCTTCCGACAAACCTTCGGACGGCACCTATAACTTCACTTGGGCTTACTGCTGGTGGGACGAGGGATGCAAGGAGCGCATGGTGCGTTGCCGTAACGCGGAGCTGCATTTCCTGAACTGCTACTGGAACTCGTCCGTAGCCAATTACTATGTCGGTCCGGAGAACGTCAAAGCCTATTTCGAGGGTTGCACGTTTGAGGGCAAAGCGAACACCACCAAGAATATCTTCAAGTCCTACGGCGGTACGAACGCTTGTAAGTTCGTCAACTGTTCAGGCAAACTGCCCTCCAACAGCGGCACAGTCAATGCGCCGACGTACGCCTACGACCAGCTGAATCCGGCGGACTCCAAGACCTATGTCACCAACGAGACCTGCGGAGCCGGAGCTACGCTCATCATCAACACGCAAGCTCAGATCGGCTCGTCCTGCGACGGTGGCGACACGCCTACTCCCGATCCGCAGGATACCACACATGTCGATCCTCCTACTCCGGTAACCGGCGATCTGACGTGGAATTTCTCCACCAGCGATTTTAACGCATTAGGAACGATTACCTCCACCACGACCGTCAAAGGACTGACGATCACGGCTTCTTCCGATAAAGCAGTCACGGTTGCAACAGGCGCCAAGACCATCGAGGGCATCGCTTTCACCCATGTGCTCAAGACCGGTGGAACAGGTTCTGCGACAGCGCGCAGTCTCCAGTTTGCGGTAACAGGTCCGTGTACGATAGAGGTGTATTTAGTTAGTGCCAACGCAAGCTCCGAGCGTACGCTCAATATCTATGCCGGCAGTTATAGCGGCACGCTGCTCACGACGTTCACAGCAGCTACTACGGCTTCCAAACAGAGTTATAACTACACCGGAGGCGCCACTACCATCTACATGGGCAGCGCTAACAGCGGCATCAATTTCTACGCGATTAACCTCGTTTACAGTGGAGACACGCCGCAACCGGTGGAGACCTATACGCTCAGCTACGATGAGAACGGCGGTTCGGGTTCGATGGAGCCGCAGACGGCGGAGGACGGACAGTCCCTGACCGTCAAAGCCAACGCCTTCACAGCTCCTGCGGGATATAGCTTCAAGGAATGGAACGACAACCACAAAGGTTCGGGTACGAAATACAATGCCGGTCAGAGCGTGACGATGCATGCCGACCTGACGCTCTATGCCGTTTGGTCGCCGAACAGCTATACCATTACCCTGAATGCCAACGGCGGAACAGGCGGTACGACCAGCGTGCAGGCTGTCTTCGACGAACCGATGCCGAACATCACTATCCCGAGTCGTGAGGGATATACGTTCGTCGGCTATTTCGATGCACAGAACAAACAGTACTACGATGAGAACGGCAGCAGTATGAACAGCTGGGTAACGCCTTCCAACGCCACCTTGACGGCTCAGTGGCAGGAGAACGGTTCTGTGCCGCCGGAGATCACGGGAGACCTGCATTTCTGGTTCATCCACGCCGCTGATGCTGCTACGAATAACGTCACCAACGATGCCTCCGTCTTCTCTAACATGGTTTCTTCCAACAGTTCCAAGGAAGGCAGTATCACGATTGACGGTACCAGTTATTCTGTGACCCGCCGTTCGGGTGATCCGTCAGACGGTAAGTTCGGTTCTTTCACCGTTCCGGAGGGTAAGCAGGCCATCTTCTACTCCCTCGCTATCTCGTCCGGCGGAGCTGACCGTCAGATCGACCTCATCAGCGCTACGGACACCTATGAGCTGAGTGTACCGGGAGGAAGCAGCACGTACCAGCGTATAGAGAGCGATCCGCTACCGGCAGGTACCTACTCCATTGAGCGCGCAGCGTCCAGCGGCAATGTGCGTATCGCCGTCATCGTGCTCAAGTTCATCGATGATGATGAGCCTTCCGGTATCGAGTACCAAGCTGCACAAAAGAACGCAGCACGTAAAGTACTGCGTTCCGGTCAGGTGGTTATCTACCGTGATGGTAAAGCCTATTCGATCTTAGGTCAGAGTCTTTGACCCGTGACCGTGTATTCGACTCCGCTGCGGATGATGATGAGTTGTCCGTGGCGGAGTATTTTTTGTGCGCTCGGCGCAGCCTGTACACTCTCCACAGCCGACTCACCGCTCTTCTCGCAAACGGTATTGACCGTCAGATCTTTGATCTCCCAAGACGGAGCATTGCTCTCTCCGATGGTATAATAGAAAGCAAAATGAACATTGTTGCGATGCATGAACTGAGCTGGGATAGCGATGCTGTTACTCATCCATTCAAAGTTTTTGGACGTGCCCCAAAGCGGAATCTGCAGTTGAGTCCATGTAGCAGCCGTTACGTCACCGGTGTAGTCATCGCTAATGAGCAACTGACACTGGGAAGACCAATCGGTCGAGGTGCCATAACCGACCGCATGTTGGAAAGCGATCGTACCGCTCTTTTGGTCGGTGAAATCAAAAGCCGGAGAGATCAGATAATCCTCGTTGGCGCCTTTGTTATAGCCGTTCATGTTTGCGCAGGAATAGGACGAGTTCCAGAGCCAAGTAGCTGCACCGCCTTGATCAACAGGTGTAAACTGTCCTAAGCCTTCACTGAAACTCTCGGAGAAACGGATCGGTGTGCAGTCCTGTCCGGGCAGTTCGCCGCCAAGGTTCAGTCCTACCATATAAGGGTCATGGTCGGAATAGCGGGTAGCAGAGTTATAATAGCCGCCACAGGAAGTGTTAATATGCCAAACGGCTGCGCCGGTGATCTGATCCGCCATCGAAGAATTGGCAAAAGCATGGTCAATAAGCTCCCCGCTGCCTTGATAGCAGTATGAATACGCATAGGGATTGAAGCTAAGAAGCTGCTCCTCGTAGTTGTTATTGATAAGGATCTGCATCGCCTCTTCATCCATCTCGGCATTGAGGTCGCCCATGATCAGGATATCCGGATCTTTGACCTTGGACGACGTATTAAGTCCGCTGACGAGCCAGTTGGCATTGTCCACACGTTTGGATTGAGAGGCAGCATCAGACTTGGCTTTGAAATGGTTCATGGAGAGGGTGAACCGTTCGCCGGTTGCCAACTCTTCCCAT
Organism: uncultured Bacteroidales bacterium; assembly: GCA_900319035.1. Taxonomy (GTDB): domain Bacteria; phylum Bacteroidota; class Bacteroidia; order Bacteroidales; family Paludibacteraceae; genus Colicola. Next base: position 12,014 of record ONMU01000014.1, on the reverse strand, counting down.
GCCTGTATGCGCATCGTGTTGCGGTAATAAGCCACATTCGTAGCCGCGTAATTGGAACCATACGGTTTCACTTTCTCCGTACGATAGATAAAACCGGACTTGATGGCATTGTCATACGAATCGGTCTCCTCGTAGATCCCGTCGCTCACAGCTGCATAAGCACCTTCGCCCATACGGGTATTGAGTGCATCCACCAGATACTCCAAGGTGATCGGCTTGGCTTCCACCTCGCAGAAAGCGAAGATATCGGCATCGGAGGCAATGACCATGTCGGCGATACGCTGTGTTTTCTCGATCAGACCTGCCTCGTCATCGTAAGACGGACGGCTCGATTCAGCGTAGTTATAGTAATAATTGAGCAGGTTGTTACCCACCACACGAATCCTTCCGTTTCCCACATCCGGAACGGGAGTAGCGGCCCACACCGCCATCGTGACAACAGTCAGCAAAAAAGTCAAAATATGCTTTCTCATGGTTTCAAAAAATTAAAATTGGCTGCAAATTTACTACAAAAATTGCACATATGCAAACTTTCGGGCATTTTTCGTCCAATAAAATGAAATTTTATGTATTTTGTGCCGATATATAGCGGCATTTTGGTGTAAGATGTACGATGTACAAAGGAAAGATGTCCGATCAGTTTTATCTATGTTGCGAAGGACGTATACATCGTTTTTTCAGACAATTGGCTTACAAAAAACACAAAAAAAACATTTTCTAAAGAAAATATTTGTGTATATCAGAAAATTTTTGTAATTTTGCGCCCGATTGTATCTATATTTACGCGAACATACAAAAACTTACAATAATTATGCAGAATATGCACACACACACGAACGCATGGAGCACACGAATGATGATCATTCTCACCATGCTGGTTGTAACCCTTCCTTCTTGGGGACAATATCGCCGTAGAGGAGGCTTGTTAGACGGCGACCATTACCACTTTGTGTATCTAAGCGGTCATGTCGGCTATTCGATTTTGGACTCACACTCCACAGGCGTGATGCCCTCCGGTAAAGTGGGCGGCGGATTCGGCGTCGGTTATGAGTATCGCAACAGCGGTCTTTGGGCGAACGTCGGTATTCAGATGAGTTTCCATCGTTCGAGTCTCAAACTTGACCCGTACACGATAGAGCACCCGGGTAAGTATAAATTCACAGACCAGAAGCTCTTGAACGGAACCTTCCTGTACGATGTGGAGCAGACCGACCAGATTCAATGGAATTTCTTCGACGTGCCTATCTTGTTCGGTTACTATACCCATGGTTTCCATATAGGAGCAGGTATCAAGTTGAGTTATGCCTTGAGTGCAAAGTCGAATACAGTGGGATCGTATAACTTGCGATTCCTGCCTGCGGACTATCAGGTGAAAGAGCCCTATCACGATATGCCGGACCGAGGTCTGACGGTTTATGAATTTGAGGCAAATCAGAAAAACCGCATCAACGTGGGAGCCGCGCTGATCGGAGAGATCGGTTATGACCTCTTGTCGTCAATGCCGAGCAACAGCCGTTTGTGCCATGTGCTCAAACTGAGTTTCTATTTCGAATACGGATTAAACAACTACAATAAAGGCGGAGACAAACTGCGGTACGAGATGCCGCCGTTCAACAAGGAACACGAAGCAAGTGCTACCGAGTTGGTCTTCAACCCGTTCTTGAATACAGAAGCGAGTCCGGCTCGTACGGTTCCGTTCTTTGCCGGTGCTAAAATCACCTATATGATCGGAGGTAGCCGCACGGCTCGTTCCGGATTCCACCACGGATGTATGTGCTATAATTAAGATTTCAGAATTAAGATTTCAGTATTCAGATTTAGGTTAGAATATGAAAAACTTTCTCTATAGATTGATTTGCTGCATGTTACTGATAGCGGCAGCAGTAGTGAATGTAAACGCGAGTATCCATTACGATACTCCGATGAAGTACAAACTCTGTATGGGCGATACCATATACATTGACGAGGTACGCGTTGTCAATGATACCATATGGTACGACACCATTGTGTCCTCCACTCCACCGGACGTGCAAGATACGTTGATACGTACGACGGTCGTAAACAAGTTTCCCACTTTCTTGAAGTTGGAAACGGAGCGTCGTATCGAGCGTGGAACGACGTTCAATTGGCATGGTATCGTCATCAGCAAGGCCGGCATGTACGAGAAAGTGTACAAGTCGGTTCACGAATGTGACAGTATCTACCAGATTCGGGTGCGCGAACGTGTGGAGACGCACATAACGGACACTTTGTGTTTGGGAAGTTCCAAGACCTTTGGTAATCAGACACTCACGAAGCCCGGCATCTACCGTGACAGTTTGCACTATGCAGACTACGACTCGATCACTATCCTGTCGCTGTTAGGTCATATGCCGGATACGGTGACGCAAGATGTTCGTATACCGGAAGGAACGAGTTTTGATTGGAACGGCAACAGTTATAGTCTCACGGGTGTCTATGACCTTGTGTTCACCGACCGTTTTGGTTGCGATTCGTTGAGCCGCTTGGTCTTGACCGTTTATCATGTGGACACGATTGACACCGCCGTAGTGGTATGTCCGGGTGAGTCGTACACATGGCACGGCTACACCGGAAGCCAAACGATGAAATATGAGTTCCCGGGTGTGCGCGAGAACGGAGACCAAGTATGGTATCGGTTCGATCTGACCGTCAAGCCGATGGTGGTAGTGGACACCACTTTCACCATCTGCGATGATGAGACCCTTACCTTCAACGGAAAAGTGTACACTAATCCGGGCGAATACGACGATCAGTACACCTGTGACACCTTGTACAAGATCACAGTAGTCAAACATCCTACCAAACTGCATGTTCAGACGGCTGTTTTAGACCGGACGAACCCGTACTACTGGCGTTACGAACTCGATGGTGTGCAATACGTGGACACGATCTTGGCTGCCGGAACGTATGAGCACACGACTCATGATGCCGAAACGGGATGTAATGAGATCTACCGCTTGATCGTAACCAAAGATGAGACGGCTTACCACTACATCACCGACACCGTAGTGTGCGAAAACGAATACTTCGAATGGAGAGGCAAGCCCGGTTTGAACCGTCAAGGTATCGGTACAACGACCCATTATTTCGACCGTTACCGCACCGCTGCAGACCAAGACAGTATCTACGAATTGATCCTTCGTGTACAACCTGTTCCACGTACCTCGCAGACCATCAAGTTCTGCGGAAGCATCGAATGGAACGGTGTAACATACACGGAATCAACGGTTTTGGTAGATACCATGATGTCAATGCAGTATCACTGCGACTCGATCGTAACCACCCTCTTATCGAAAGGTATTCCGTTCCACAAGCATGATACGGCTACTATTCGTCCGGGTGAGTCGATTACATGGCGTGGTCAGATCATCTCTGCTGATGGTCAATACAAAGACAGCTATGTGACAGCAGCCGGTTGCGACAGTATCTACTCTCTTGGCGTTGGTCTGGAGGAAGTACCGGTAGCTACTCCGACTCGTACATGGTACGCTTCTATCTGTGAAGGCGACTATTACTTGTGGGAAGCAGACAACCAGAAATACTTCAACGGTGGCACCTATGTAGATACCGTCTTCAACGCTGTTAACCCGCAACAAGTTGATTCTCTGCATATTCTTATCATCACCAAGAATCAGAAATATGTAACACGTGAGCGTATCACGTCGCATGTATTCCCCACATATTACCGTGGACAAGAGTTCTACAGAGACCAAGAAGTGGAGTTCCACTACACCTCGGTTAATGGTTGCGACAGCGTAGTGATCGTCAAAGCAGAATTTGAAATTTCGCATTTTGAAGAGAACGTTGTGATCTGTCCGGGTGAGTCGTACATATGGGACTGGGATGGTTTAACATACAGAGAAACAGGACGTTACTTCAAGACCATCAAAGACCAGAACGGCAACGACAGCGTAGAGCATATTCTGAATCTGACCGTTCGGTACATCCCTGACACCTATATCAAGAAGACGATTTGTAAGGGAAGCAGTTACACCTATGGAGACCGCACGTTGACCGAAGCCGGCATCTACGATTTCACCTTCCACGAGACAGGTTGCGACAGCATCGTTCACTTGGCGCTCAATGTAGTGAGTCCGGATACAATCCGTTACGTACACCACATGAACGAGCACGACTCTTACACTTGGCATGGAGAGACCTATCACGAGACCGGTGTGCACTATTTCCACGGTACTAACCGTTGGGGTTGCGATTCCTTGGAAATTCTGCAACTGACTGTTAATCACGTAGATACCATTGACTCCATAGCCGTTATATGTCCGAATGAGATACCGTTTGTATGGCATGGTATCACAGCAAGCCAGAGCGGTAAATTTACCGGAACAGAAGAGATCGGCGGTGTCATCAACTACTACCGTTTAGACCTCACCGTTCGTGAGATGGTCTATCTTGACACGACCTTCACCATCTGCGGCGACCAGACCGTTACTTTCCATGGTGCGACATACAACGAGTCCGGCACGTATCCGAACCATATTGCATGTGATACCATCGTGAACGTACACATCGTCAATCATCCGCAGCAAGTTTATGAGACGCATGCACGGATGACCGATGATCACGGTTACCACTGGACATACTGGGATAACGGCGTTAAGCATGAGAACGTGCAGTTCAATCAACCGGGGACATATGAGTTCGAGACTCCGAACGCCGAGACCGGTTGTAGCGAGATCTGGCGACTCATCCTTACCCTTGACGAAAACTCCTATCTGTTCCAAGAGACTCTGACGATCTGCGAGGGTGATGACTTCACATGGCAGGGTCTAAGCGGATTGAGTAGCATCACAGGAACGAACACCTATCGCGTTGAATATGAGACACATGCAGGCAAAGACAGCATCTATGAATTGACGCTGACGGTAGTGCCTGTAGAGCGCACAGTACGTACCATCACCTTCTGCGGCGAGACCGAATGGAAGGGAAAGACCTATACCTCTTCGGCTGTAGTGTACGACACGATTTCCTTATCGAACGGATGCTACCGGATTGAGCGTATCAACCTCGACAAAGCGCAGTCGTACTACTTCCGTGAAAGCAAAGATTGGCCACAAGGCAAGGTGCTCATCTGGCATGGTCAGAACATCACCACGGATGGTGTTTACTACGACCGTCTGACAACCGTTCAGGGTTGTGATAGCGTCTATGAGTTGACCGTAACGATCATCCCAGCTGCTCCGGAGAGCAACCAGTACGCGGAAGAGTTGTCCACTTGTGAGGGCGACACGATCGTTTGGCGTGGTAAGAACATCTGGCGTTCCGGTACTTATGTAGATACCGTTTGGGCGGAAGGCAAAGTCAAAGTGGACTCCGTCTTCACATTGAGTTTCACTGCTTGGCCTGCTCCAAAGGACACCATCTACGAACACCTCTATACCTGTAATGACGGCGGCGTCATCCGCTATAACGGCAAAGACTACTTAAAGAATGACACCGTTATTACCAATTACCACACGATCCATGGTTGCGACAGCGTAGTGAAGACCTATCTGCATTTCAACGAAGCGTTGTTCCTTCGCGACACAGCACGCGTAGCAGAGAACACCCTGCCCTATGCATGGACGCCGACCGGAACCGACACCACCATCTATCTGATGGAGCCGAGCACCTACCAATACAAACGGAAGACCAACGGTGGTTGCGATAATGTTTGGGAATTATTCTTCGAGGTATATCCGGTATTTATCCTGCGCGACTCGGTAGCCGTTTGTGAGAGCGAGTTGCCTTACCACTGGGAGCGCGGACCGATTGAGTACCGCTCCACAGACCTGAGTGCGGAACCGGGAACGACACGCGAGGTATCGTACAGCTTCATCAGCAAAATCACAGGAGCCGACAGCGTCTATATCCTGCAACTGACCGTCCTGCCGCAAATCAAGAAAGTTGAGCAACACTATTTCTGCGAAGGCGAAGATGTCAGCATCTATGGTAAGACATACTACATGAGCAGCTCCGACAGCGTATTGCGAGACACGATCATGCGTCCGAATCCGGAGGCTGCCGGTTGCGACAGTATCATCTATTTGGAGATCTATCAGAACCCCGTGAACCGCGTGACTGAGACCGTCATCATGCACGAAGGCGAGACCATCAATTGGCGCAGCATGACCATCACCGAGTTGCTCACCAAGACCTATGAGGAGCGAGTGATCAACAGTACCGGTTGCGAGGACATCTATCAGTTGCGTGTCATTGCCGAGCAGCATATAGCGGATCACGTTTGTGTAGAAAACACTCCCTATGAATGGCGTAACCAATACTTAAACACCACCGGATTGTACACCGATACCGTTCGCGTTAACAACGTGATCACGGAATTCCACTCGCTGAGCTTGACCGTAGATACCGTTCCGACCCGATACGAGCGGATCTTCTTCTGCGAAGGAGACCAGATCAAGGTTGGTGACAAGATCTACCACAATCTCCAATCCGACAGCGTTTACCGCGATACCTTGCGCAAAGCAAACGGAGAGAACCTGTGCGACAGCGTCATCTACTACGAGATCACCCAATATCCGGCTAAACATACGATTGAGACCAAGATCCTGCATGTGGACAGCACGATCGTTTGGAACGGCATGACGATTACCGAACTGGTAGACCGCACGTACACCTATGATGGAAATATTGACCCTGTGACGGGTTGTACGATCACCGAGCAACTGCGTATCGTAGCCGAGCAACGGGAGAACAAGACCATCTGCGTACTCGATACACCGTACACAGCTTGGCGTGGATACCAACTCTATACGACCGGTATCTATACTGATACGGTCTTCGAGAACGGATTTATCAAAGAGTTCCATTCCTTGAACCTCAAAGTAGATACCGTTCCGAGCATCATCCGTGAGTACTATGTTTGTGCCGGCTATTCGCAGTTCATCAATGGTAAAGAGTACGGAGCTGACGCCACGATGCGTGACACGCTCTACTACGATACCATCCCTGCCAAGACCAGCCCGACTTCGGCTTGCGACAGTATCATCTATCTGGAGATCCATGTATCGTCCGTTAAGAAACATACGGAAACCAAGATCCTGCCTTTCGGCGAGACGATCAATTGGAACGGCATGACGATCACCAAGGGAGGCGACTACAGCGTAACGACTCCGATAGCTACCGGTTGCGACAGCCTCAGTATCCTCCATGTAGTGGAAGAGACCCGTCTGAACAAGACCATCTGTATCACCGATACACCGTTCGTCTGGACACAAACCGGTGAGAGCTACTACACCGCCGGTATCTGGGCAGACACCACCATCGATGCATACGGACACATCAGCGCATACTACACTCTCCATCTGGCAATCGACACTATTCCTGCGCGCACGATACGCGAGTACGTATGCGCAGGCACGCCGCGCACGATAAATAATAAGGTGTACGGAGCTGATCCTGCTCAGAACGGACAAATGTTCCGAGATACTATTCTCGATTGGCCAAGCTCCACCTCTGTATGCGACAGTACCATCTTCTACGAGATCTACGTTTCCGGTCCGACCGAACAAACAGAGACCAAGGTGATTCGCGACGGAGATACGATTGTCTGGGAAGGCGATACCATCACAGAGATAGTCACCAAGACCTATAAGCACATCACGAACGACCCTGTAACCAATTGCGAAATAACTCATTACCTGAATGTTATAGCAGAAGACCGATTAGTCATCAATGACTTCTGCGCACTGGATACACCGTACGTTTGGAGTTATAATAACGAGAAATACTACACCACCGGTGTTTACACCGACACAACCTTCGAGAACGGCTTTATCACCCGTTTCTACACCCTCGACCTGACCATCAAGAATCCGGAGGAGAAGACTATCTTCTTGGAGGGCTGTATCGAAAAGGGCGGCGTTACCTTCTTGGATCAAGTGTATTTGAACGATACGATTGTCAGCGACACCCTCGATTGCGACACGATCTACAAGATTCATGTCACGATACATCGTGTCGATACGGTATATCTCAATGATACGATCTGCGAGAATGACCTGCCGTATATCTTAGGTCGTCAGAATCCGGATACTATCTGGACGGAAGATGCGAACCCGTATTATCACTCTGACACTACCGCTTATGGTTGTGACTCGACCGTTGTGCTGACTCTGCATATCACTCCGACACTCGGCAAGAACGACTCCACCTTCATCTGCGAGGACGAGATAGCCGAGCATCCGGTCGTTTTGGGTAACCTGACGAACCCGTGGTTTGACACCAGTGAAGGCGGTAGATACCACGGCAAATGGGAAGGCAAATGGACCGGTGTCAAGTACACGACGGACACCATCGTTTGGGATTGCAACCATGAGTACTTCCACCATATTATCGTTCGTCCGCGTCAGAAGACGATACCGGAGGTAGAATACAGCATCTGTAAAGGCGACTCCGTTCAACCCTTCTGGCCGCACAACCCGATTTGGGTAAAGACCGATACCGTCATCTATGACACGATACCGAACATCAATCCGTTTGAGGACACCAAACATGGAGGCATTGTTCATAACGATCGAGCATATGTATGCGACAGTATCACGAAATGGACATTCCATCTGACGGATACGGTTCATAAACACTTATACGAACATATTCGCGAAGGCGAGACCTATGTCTTCAACGACAGTATCCTTGCTACCACAGGCGTTTACGACTCTATCGGCGTCTACACTACGATGGACTCGGCGCACAACTACTGCAAAGCATACTATCACTTGCACCTGACGGTAGATCCTGTTTATCGCACCACAGATACGATTGACATCTGCTTCCGCGCTAATCGCGAATACACCTATGTAATGAGATCTCAGGATGACTCAACGTACACCTTCAAGTTCCAAACGCCGGATAAAGACACCGCTCTGCTGCACTTTGAAGACTCGTTGATGCACCCGTCGTATCAACATTACGACCACTACTTCAACTTGGTAGTTTACTACCGTCAGGAGTACTTCAAACAATACTACGACACTATTTGCGAAGGCGACTCCCTGCGGTTCGATATCCATCACCGCAACAACACATTGGAACAACGGTTCTTGAAAGTCAAAGGTATTTACTACGATACGATCCCTGCATTGAACGGTTGCGACAGTATCATCGAACTCTACTTTGAGACCCGCGACAGTATCCCAACAACCTATTTGGAGAAGACCGTTTCCGATCGTGAGTTGCCGTATATTTGGACCAACTCATGGTACGAAGGAAACGCACTTCAAGACTCCACGATGGAGCTTCGCGAAACCGGTATCTATCAGATCACGATGCCGAACGTACATGGTTGCGACAGTACGATCGTAATGAACTTCACCGTTCATCAGACGCACGTCTTCCGCGACACGATCACGGTCTGCGCTCCTGTGAACAGAACGCTCTCTCACATCTGGGATTTCGAGCCAAACTACGAGCAGTTCTTCACCGTTCCGGATCACGATGTAGATACCACCTACGAAGACACACTGGTAACTCGCATCATCAACGACAGCATCTATCATCTGTATGTACACTACCATGTAGAGGATTCAACGATTATCAATGCCACTATCTGCGAAGGCGACTCGATGCGCTTCGGTCTGACACGACTGAATATGCCGCGTTACCTCAAGGAGTCGGGCACTTACCGCGATACACTGGTACGTCATGACAACAGCTGCGACAGTATCATCGTACTGCGACTCAATGTCTATCCGCGTTACTTCAACGACTCGACCAAACACATCGCAGATGTTGACACGCCATACGTCTGGATCCATAAGCAAGGCGGACAAGAGATAGCACGTGACTCGCTATACACCCCGGGCAATTATGAATATATCTATAAGAGCCAATTCGGTTGCGACAGCATAGACAGTTTGCATCTCTTCATCCATAAGACCTATCACATACAAGACGATACCATCAACATCTGTTACAGCGAGACACCGTTCACATGGCGCGAGTTGAACAACATCACAGAGACAGGCGATTACGAGAACCGCAGACAGACCACCGAGGGTTACGACAGTATCTATTACGTACATATCAATGTTTGGAAGCAGGTATATGACACTATCCAAGCCTCCATCTGCGAAGGCGACTCGATGCGTTGGGGTCTGACCAAGATGAATCAACCGCGATTCGTTTACAACGCCGGTCTGTACAATGATACGCTCGTTTCAAGCCGTGGTTGCGACAGTATCCTCGTGCTGAGCCTCAATATCTTCCCGCGTTACTTCAACGATTCGACCAAACATATCGCTGATGTAGATACGCCGTACGTATGGATTCATAAGCAAGGCGGACAGGAGATCGCACGCGATTCGTTGTACGCTGCCGGAAGATACGGATTCCGCTACGAGTCCACTTTTGGTTGCGACAGTATCGATAGTCTGACACTTGTTATTCATCCGACGTATCTGTTCAAAGATACCGTCACCATCTGTTACGACCAAACGCCGTACACATGGTACAACGCCGATCAGACCGAGATCTTCCAAGAAGGTATCTACGAGACCGGCACATACATCAAACGTCTCCAGACGCATGACCTATATGATAGTACGTACGTACGCTACGTACGCGTGATACCGGTTATCCATGATACTATTCGTCATGCGATGTGCGAAGGAACAGACTACTTGTTCAACGGCGTACGCTATACCGAAGGAGGCTCCTATACTGACACACTCGTTTCCAACTACGGTTGTGACAGTATCGTGACCTTGATTCTGACCGTCAACAAATCCGTTTACGTACGTATCCCTGCGGATATCTACGAAGGCGAGACATATATGTTCTACGGTCAGCCGTACACCACTTCGGGAACCTATCGTCATTACAGTCTGACACCGGAAGGATGCGATTCGATTGCAGAACTGTTCCTTACCGTTCATCCGCAGATAGACACAATCGTGACCATCTGTAAGAGCGAGTTGCCTTACACATGGGTTCATAAGTGGAGCGGACAAGAACGACTACTCTACTCGCCGGGTATCTACCGAGACGACACGACCGTAGTCAATGACCAACGAACTTTCTATACCTTACAACTCGTAGTCCACGAACCGCTATACGACACCATCCGCGCTTCGATCTGTCAAGAAGAGAATGACTTCTACGAGTTCAACGGACAACGATTGACTACCACCGGTATTTACCACGACACCATAACAGGCTCTAACGGATGCGACAGCATCACCACCTTGTACCTCACGGTCAACAAGCCGTACTACAACTATATTGAGCGTCATATTGTGGAAGGTCAATCGGTAGAAGTACTCGGTCAGGTTTATACAACAGATACATTAGCTTCGTTCAGAGGATTGACTTCTGCCGGTTGTGACAGCATCACCGATGTACGTATCATCATGCATCCGCTGATTGACACCACCGTAGTAGTCTGCTCGAATGATCTGCCTTACCGCTGGATCAACAAGTGGAATGGTCAGGAGGCTCTCCTCTATGCAGCTGGTCTCTACCGCAATGACACCACGATGGTAAATGGCAAGCCGATGTACTACGGATTGCAACTCATCGTAAACAATCCTGTTCAAGACACAATTCGTCACGCGATGTGCGAGGGTGCAAGCTACGAGTTCAAGGGTAACACCTATACCGAAGCGGGCATCTATCGTGACACACTCCGTGCCGCTAATGGTTGCGACAGTATCGTTACCTTGATCCTGACGGTCAACAAACCGTACTACAACATCATCAAGGAGAACATCCTCGAAGGTAACTCGGTTGAGTTCTACGGTACGACATACAGCACCTCCGGTACGTACACGCACTACGCTCGTACACCGGAAGGATGCGACAGCACGACCGTTCTCCAACTCACCGTTCATCCGCTCATCGATACCGTCATCAACGTCTGCGACAATGACCTGCCTGTCATCTGGAACAACAGATGGAGCGGTAAACAAGAGAGCTACTACACCACTGGTCTCTATCGCAACGATACGACCATCAATGGTGAGAAGATGTTCTACGGT
>ONMU01000052.1 GCA_900319035.1 uncultured Bacteroidales bacterium | reverse complement strand
CGAACATTATAAAGGTAGATGTCGCTGTTCGTTGAAATAGCGTAGTCCAAGCCGGTTTTCTTGCGGCAGGTATAAGCTATCTCTTCGTTATTCGGATTCCAAGCCAGTTGCTCGATGCCTCCAAACGGTTTCATTGGGCACTCGAAAGCGGTTCCCTCCAAGATATTGTGACATTCGCCAAGCTTGGCGGATTTGATTCGCTCGCCCTCACCGTAGTACTCGATCTGTAACTCACAAACGAAAGGCTGCGGGGCAGTTTCCGTCCATTCATCCCAGTGTTTGTACATCAGATCCTCGTGCATGTGTCCGGTAGCCAAGGGCAGGTCGGGATACTTATCTGCGGTCGAAGGAACCGTTTTAACCTGCTTGATCAAGATCACTCTGTCTCGCATCGGGGAGAGGAGGAATCCCTCTACGTCTTCTGCTCCCTCTACTTTGACTTCCTCTTTGTCTCGGCGGAGATAGAGCTGTCCGCTTTTGAGATAAGCGAGCCATCCGCTGCAACCAAACCAAGCCGGTTCATAGCCCACAAACTCATCAAAAACCTCCAATTCGCCTTCTTTGGAGAACTGGTCGCATAGACGAATCCACGAAGTACTTCTGTTTTCCTCTACGCTATAATAGCTGACGGTGTACGCGAGCCATCCGGTCTCGATGTCACTTTTCACACTACCGATACGCCCCATAGCCCACAGACCTTCCGGTGTCAAACGACCACCTTCAATAGTGATTTGCGGCTTAGTAATAGGAGCCTTACCTTCTTCTGCTTTTTGGCAACTGGTGCCTACTAAAGCCAATGCTGCCATAATGAATAGATGTATTTTTTTCATTGCTTTCTATAAAAATCGTGCAAAGATAGTGAAAAAATTCTTTTTATGCAAATAAATGCGATTATTTTTCACTAAATTTTGCATATCTGCAAAAAAATTCGTATCTTTGCACAAATTTTTACGGAATATGGAGAATAATAGTATTGAGTTGGCTCTTTTGGAGCCGGAAGAACGCGAATTGGTGGAATATGTCTATAGTGCTATTCCGGCAGAGGATCGCGGTGAACTGACAGCGGATGATATCCTGACAGTGCTTGATCTGATGGACGATTATCTGGAGGAGCAGGGCTTGCTCAAGGAGAATGCTGAGACGGGTGAAATGGAGTATTTGGACGGCGAGGTGGATGAGACCGAGCAGTTGAACTATGTCCTTGCTGCGATGAAAGAAGACGGACGTTCTATCACCGGCGTGCAGATACAGTTGATTCAGGATGCCGAGCTTCAGTATGGCATCGAGCATGGCTATTACGAGGAGGAATAAATTGGGAAAGATAGCTACTATAGGTTTCTTTGACGGCGTACACGGGGGACACCGTTTTCTGTTTGAGCATTTGCGTAAGGAGGGAGTTCAGCGTGGTCTGGATCCCCTTATCGTGACGTTCGATACGCATCCGCGTGCTGTGCTGCAAAGCGATTATGTGCCGCAGTTATTGACTTCTTTGGAGGAGCGAAAAGCGCTGCTAAGTGCCTTTGGAGAGGTAAAAATATTGCCATTCGCAGACATTCAAAGTCTTACAGCTGCGGAGTTTATGGCGCAACTGAAGGACGAATATGATGTCCAAGTGCTGCTCATGGGGTACGATCATCGGTTTGGCTCGGACCGTTTGCAGCATCCTCAGGACTACCGCCGTATAGGAGAGTCCATCGGGGTAGAGGTGCTTACGATGCCTGAATATACAGAGGGAGAGTGGCATGTTTCTTCGACGGAGATTCGTACTGCGTTGGAGACCGGAAACGTAGCAGTAGCCAATGAGCTATTAGGTCGTCCGTACAGTTTGTGCGGAACGGTTGTACATGGTGTGGGGCTCGGTCATACAATCGGTTTCCCAACAGCGAACATTAAGCCTCTTGACCCGCATAAGATCATTCCGAGGACAGGGGTCTATGTGGCATCGGTGAATACGCCGTCGATGGACAATGCGCCTGCTTTTCTCTATATCGGAACCAACCCCACACGCAATCAATCGGATGTAACGTCTCATCCGTCAGAGGTGTTCATTGAGGTTCATATCCCATCGTTCAGAGGGGATTTGTACGGACGCACATTGGAAATCCGCTTCATGCGGTTGTTGCGTGAAGAGAGACGGTTTAATTCCTTGGAAGAACTGAAAGCTCAGATTAAGGCTGATATTGATAGCACCCTGCGTCAGGTTTGACATTTTGGCGACTGACACTATCTCGGTCATAAGGGCAGGGCAGGGCAGTGATACTATCTCCTGCACAACGCGCAGGACTCAGGCTGTCCAGATGAAAATCATAATACACGTATTCCTTGTATTTGAAATACGTATTGCGGAAAACGGCTTTGTCCGTTTTCTGCCAATATGTGTTGTTCTCTGCGTGCGGAACCGCAAGGCTGTCGGTCTTCAGATAATTGCCGATGAAAGAGCCGGTATAGTATTGGTCAAAGGGCGTAGCCACTACCAGCTGGTTAGCACGCATTCCGGTGACGATACAGTTACGGAACGAGGTGACGGTAGCCGGTTTCTCTTTGCTCAGATTATCGATATAGACGGCCGCGGTGTTCTCGTTTACCGCAGACTGAATACGCACGTCCGTATTGCCGAAATAAGAGGCAACCGTCGTATGAAGGAAGTCATGCTTACCTCCTGCGCAATACACGCAGTACGAAGCGCAGTTACTGATTTCGGTATTGACCACTTTCGCGTTCGTACGAACCAGCACGAGTCCGTAGAGCGTGTGGTTATGAATACGGCAAGCATTGAGCGTCAGTTGCGGCAGCGCGCCCTCGTTGAAACCGGCACAGTAGAGGCCGACGTTACCGGACAATATATCCACGTATTCGAATCGCCATGTACGCGAAGTCTCGGCTTGCAGGTAGAAGCCATTCCAACTACCGCCTGCATAGAGGTAAGGTACATCTTTGAAGAGGTGGTCCAAACGGTCGCCACGAATAACAATCGGTTTGTCTTTGGTTCCCACAGCATTGACATTTCCCAACGCAATGATACATGCTCCGGAATGCATATAGACCGTTGCTCCCGGGCGTATGGTCAGCGTGCCTTCCACCACCAAGGTATCGTAGATAAGCGTCGGTTTGGAGGCAGAGAGGGTACAAATGATTTTAGAGGTACGTCCGCAGCCGGGTTTACCGATACGCGTCACGTCCTGTCCGTACGCCTCCAGATGGATGTCCTGCGTAGCATCGTTGGCGAGATGAAAACGCAGCCGGTCGGTTACCAAGACGGGCAGGTTGCTTTTGGTGGTGTCGATATCCGTACGGACGAAGACAAAGAGACTGTCTCCGCCGTTGAGCGTTATATCCTTCAGCTGCGACAAGTCGGCTTCTCCGTCCACGTTGACGCGGAACGAAGTACCATCATCTAACCAAATACGGTTGATGCGGAGGGCGTTCTTATTGCGGTTATAGACCATGATCTGCGCAGTAGCACTACCTTGCGCCGTGAAGACGGTATCAAAATGAAGTGTGTCGCATGAGAAAGTGAGACGCAATGACGGATCATTGCTTACCTTGTACTCGCGGCAGCTTACCAACGCGCAGATGGATACTATGAGAAGGAGGATCTTACGCATTTATTCGAAATTGAAGGTCAGACATATACTATGACTCGTGAGTTTCTGGAGGGCATCGGTATAGAAGGCGTCTTGCGGTGCTAACTCCATACGTCCGTCGGAAGGGTAGAGTTGGTTCGCAAAGCCTATTCGGTACGTGATCTCGGGGCAGAACTTAAACCAACGGAAATATAAATCCACACCAAATCCGACCTCGCAGAAATAGTCCATCATCTTGAGTAAGACGGGTTTATCACGGTCACGACTCACGTTGAAGCTGACGCCTCCACCGCCAATGACGTACGGACGGTAGTTACCTTCGCGTGCTGCCGACCATTTAAGTAACAGAGGCAAATAAACCGGCATAGCCAACACGTCAATATGCTTGCCGAACTTACCGGGTGTGCCTTGTACGGGATTGCCGGACTCGGTCTTGTAATTGAGTGTGCGGCTGGTGAACATGATACCCGGACAGAAACGCAAGTTCAGGTATTTGCATAAACGCAAGTCGCTAATGAAACCCACGTGGAAACCCGGCAGAAGTGTACTCACTCGTGCGTGGTAAATTTCCGTCTCACCGGTAATCGGGTTTGCAATGGGTATCTCACTATCCGTCACGCTGAACGTAGAGAAGTTCAGACCTAATTGGAAACCGATATGCACTAACCGGTCATCGATGTACGGCTTATTCTGTGCCTGCTGTGCCCATAACGGAGCGCATAGTGCCGAAAATACCGTACACAATCCTAATACTATGTATCTAAAATTTTTCAAATTTCAAATTTCAAATTTCAAATCTCAACTATTCCTCCATATTACTATTTCCGCTATCATCGAAATCATCGTTGCCGCCTAAGTCTCCTTCCGGTCTGCCACGACGTTTACCGCTTTGGTT
Source organism: uncultured Bacteroidales bacterium (assembly GCA_900319035.1). Lineage (GTDB taxonomy): Bacteria > Bacteroidota > Bacteroidia > Bacteroidales > Paludibacteraceae > Colicola. The sequence goes on along the minus strand of ONMU01000052.1, from coordinate 21,102 downwards.
ACCGAAGTTATAGGTCACGGTGAAACTGATCGAACGGCTATGCCATCTGTTCTCGCTGAACTGCCAGAAGCCTTCGCCCCATGTAGTGTTACGACGAGCACGGCTATCCAAGAGGTCGCGTACGTTAAGCGCAAGAGCCAGCTGTTTGTTCAAGAGGGTATAACGCAGACCCACATCAATGGAGTAGCTATGACTTGTGGTTCCTTGTGCTACCACACGCGGCGAACGGTACATTCCCGTTAACTGTCCGCTGAAATTCTTGGTAAACAAGAACTGCGCATTGATGCGAACCGAGCCTGCGAAGATGTTCTGTCCCGACAGGTAAACGGGTATTGTGTCGCCTTGGTGGAACATGGTCTCATGTACGGCTCCAACGTTGTTCCAATAGAAATTGGCACTGGTGGTCAGTTGCAGCAACTCGCCAAAGAGGCGGTTTTTAGCTACCACTTCGATACCCAATTCCTGACGTTTGGCTACGTTGAGATACGTATTCTTCATCGTGTTGCCGTCCATGTATTTGATGTTCTGCACAGCTCCCTCACGGTATTTCCAGAAGACTCCGGCAGAGAGAGTATGGCGTTCCCAAGTCTTGAGGTAGTTCAGCTCCAAGTTGTTGGAATAAGCAGGAAGCAAGTCCACGTTACCGTAACTGATGTTCGTACTATCACTCATGTCCATACGCGGGTTGATCTGATGTCCCCAAGGACGATTGACACGGCGGGTATAGTTGAGTTGCAACTCATGTCCGTGTCCGAAATCATAGCTGATATACGCACTCGGGAAGAGTTGGAAATATGCGGTATCCTTCTTTCCCGGGAAGGGAGCATAGGAATCCTTAACGGCTCCTGTGCCATCTTTATACTCCGAATCGAGGTGACGCATGTAGTACTCACCACGCAGACCAACTTGTATGGACAGTTTGTTCCAGAAACGGTTGCCGTACGTCAAATAGATAGCGTGGTTTTGCGTAAGTCCTCGAAAATCAGCGTAGTACGGGAGTACGGGTACAACTCACCGGTGTGATTGCCGTCGGCATCGTCGTTATAAGCGTCCGCATAATTGCTACTCCATCCTCGTGTATAGTTATAACCGGCTTCCAAACGGCTCTGCTGCGTCGGTTTCCATTCGTAGTCGGCTTTGATATCGATGCTGCGTTCTTTGTTTCGGGTAGTCTGGCTCTGATAATTCGTCGTTTCTGCCGGAAAACGCTCTGTCTGACGGTAGTCCAAGTCCTGATTCCAACTGAACTCGTTGTACGTACCGCTCACTTGCAGTTTATGGTTGTCTTGCTCGAAGGTATAATCCAAGGTGGCATTTCCGCCCGGATGACTACCAACGCCCGATTGATAGCGCTCAAAGTCACGTGTTGTGTTGCCGGCTGTGTCCGTAAGCAAGTATGTACGGGTGTTGGTGTTTCTGTTATTGAACACCTTCGGGTCGCTTACCATGCCGAATCCCGAGACGCCGATGGTGTGACCTTGCGCTACATGGAAATTGAGTCCGGCACGTGCGAACATTCCACCGCCTTGGTGTTTCTGGATACCCTCTTGCTCCAAATGGCTTTTAATCAAGGTACTATCTAATTTCTTACTACCTGTTTCGGTGAGGTCATAACGGTCAGTTTTGCTACCACCATTGCTGGTGTGATAGCGGTAACCGACGTTGAAATAGCCGTCCACGATACCGGAGTTGAAATTGATATTAAAACCCACGTTAGCACCCGGAGGGGTATTCCAAGGCTTGGCAAGCGAGTAGTCGATACCGGCTTGTACGGAACCGTAATAACCTGCGGCACGATCTTTCTTCATGACCAGATTGATGATACCCGAAGTGCCTTCCGGACTGTATTTGGCAGAAGGATTGGTGATTAGCTCGATCTTTTCAATCGTTCCGGCTGGCATCTGCTGGAGTACTTGTCCGCGGTTCTCGGAATTGAGTCCTGCGGGTTTGCCGTTGATCCAGATCTCTACATCCTCGGAGTTACGCAAAGAGATGTTTCCTTCCTGATCGACATCCACGGACGGGATGTTCTCCAAGATCTCCGAGACGCTGGCTCCTGCCGAAGCGATATTTTGATCCACGGTGAATACTTTCTTGTCCAGTTCAAAACGCATGGAGCTGCCTTGTGCTACTACTTCTACGTCTTGAAGCGTTTGTGCATCTTCTTTAAGCGCAATACGTCCAAGGTTCATCGGCACTCCGGCTACTTTGATGGTCTTGCGTTGCTCGCTGTAACCCATGAATGAAACGACCAGCGTGTAGTTGCCGTTCTTAAGATCCAATGTGAAGTTTCCTTTCTCATCGGTAATAGTACCGGTGACAAGTTCTTTGGTTTGCGTATTGTCGCCTTGTACTTTCTCGACGCTGACATTCGCAAAGTCAATCGCTTGCTTTGTTCCTGCGTCAATAACTCTTCCTGTTATCTCCACTGCCATGACGCAGAGCGCACTCATTGTCAGCCATATGATAGAGAATAGTCGTTTCATAAATGTTTAACCTTTTTGTTTAAGCCTTGACGTTCTCCAAAAGCCATTCCACCGCTTCTGAATATCCGTCTGTGCCTTTTCCTATAATTGTATGCGCGCACACGTCCGTGAGCAGGCTCTGTTGCCTGAACGGCTCGCGTTTTGTAATGTCGCTTATATGTACTTCCACTACCGGTATACGGCTGTCCTCAACGGCATCGCGCAGCGCTACACTCGTGTGGGTGTAGCCGCCCGCGTTGAGTACGATACCAAGATATTGGTCGTTGGTCGTTAGTCGATAATCGTTAGTCCATGATTCTTGGTCGTTGGCTTCCTGAATCCAGTCTATGAGGTCGCCCTCATGGTTCGATTGACGGTATAGGAAATGGGTATCCGGCCAGCGTCGCTGGATATCCAACAAAATCTGTGCCATTGTGCGCGTACCATATATATCAGGCGCGCGTAAACCCAAACGGTTCAGATTCGGTCCGTTGAGAATTAAAATTTTCAATTATCAATTACCAATTATCAATTATCTTGCTCCGTTGACAGCCAAGAGGAACTCGTCATTATCCTGCGTACGCTCCATATATGCTTTGAGTTTCTCCATCGCTTCCTGGCCGTTCATGTCGCTGAGTTGCTTACGGATCTGCCACATGCGGCTCAGTACGTCTGCCGGTAAGAGCAGGTCGTCACGACGGGTGCTCGATGCAGGTATATCCACAGCAGGGAAGATGCGGCGGTTAGCAAGCTTACGATCGAGCTGCAACTCCATGTTACCGGTTCCTTTGAACTCCTCAAAGATGAGGTCATCCATCTTCGAACCTGTCTCAGTAAGAGCAGTAGCGATGATGGTGAGACTACCGCCGTTCTCAATGTTACGAGCAGCTCCGAAGAAACGTTTTGGTTTGTGAAGCGCTTGAGCTTCCACACCACCGGAGAGCACTTTTCCGCTCGAAGGAGCTACGGTGTTGTATGCACGAGCCAGACGAGTGATCGAGTCGAGTAGGATGACTACATCGTGTCCGCTCTCCACCAGACGTTTGGCTTTCTCGTGAACGATATTCGCTACGCGAACGTGGTTCTCGGCAGGCTCATCAAAGGTCGAAGCGATCACTTCGGCATTGACGCTACGCGCCATGTCGGTCACCTCCTCCGGACGCTCGTCGATGAGCAGAACGATCATATAGACCTCGGGGTTGTTTTTCAGAATAGCGTTTGCTAACTCCTTGAGCAGCACGGTCTTACCGGTCTTCGGCTGCGCTACAATGAGTCCACGTTGACCCTTACCAATAGGCGAGAAAAGGTCAATCATACGCACACTGAGCGAGTCGTTATGACCCGTACAGAGTTTGAATTTCTGATCAGGGAAGAGCGGCGTGAGGTTCTCAAAAGCGACACGTCTCTTAGCGAGTTCAGGCGACAGACCGTTGATGCGAATGACCTTGTCCATCGGGAAGAACTTATCCGGCTGCGGGTTCACGCGAATAGAGCACTCTACGGTGTCACCGGGTTTGAGGCCGTATTGACGCACCTGATCCTTGCTCACGTACACATCGTCCGGGCTTGGCAGGTAGTTATAATCCGCCGAGCGAAGGAATCCGTATCCGTCCGGAGCTACTTCCAGCGTACCCATAGCTATCACGTTCTCGCCCAGATCCGGCATGACGAACTTCGTCTCTTCCTTTTCCTCATCTTGCTCGAAAGGTATCTCTTCCTGTACAACAGGAGTCTCTTCTATTACCACAGGTGCTTCTTCCGGAGCAACGGTCGCTGCCACTGGTTGCACTTTCTTAGGTCTTCCGCGTTTCTTAGCCGGTTGCTCTACTACGGGAACTTCGCTTGCGGCTTGTGGCTCTTGTGCCGGAGTAGGTATTTCTGCCTGCTCTGCGTTAACGGCTTCTGGTCTCACATCTTCTGCCATCGGCTTAGCAGCAATTACCGTCTTGTTAGGCTTGTGGTTGTTTGCCTTGAGGTCCTCCTGCATCTTTGCCATCTCCTCTTTCTCGGAACCGACAGTAGCTAACACTTGTCCGCTCTTGAGGTTAGAGGTGTTCACCTTGGCTGCATTGCGTTTCACACCGCGGGCACGCTCACGCTTACTGGGCAAACCGGCTGCCTCACGGGCATCCTCTTTGGCTTGAATCACTGCTGCGCGGTTGTCCGCTTGCGCGTCTAAGATGGCGTAACTGATTTCACGTAATGATTGGCTGCGACGAGGTTTAAGACCCATACTAACCGCAATCTCACGCACTTCGTCGAGCGTCATACGCTCGAGTTTTTGTAATTCGTATTGCATAAATCAAATAATAAATTTTCTTGGAAAATTCAAAAAAAAGAATGCCTTTTTTCAAAATCGGGTGCAAAGTTACAACTTTTTTTTTACATATGCAAATAAAAAGTGAAAAAATATTGACGATTTGCGATTTTGGGCTATAATTGATGGACGATTGAAACTGAAAATATGCGTCATTTTGAGTGCCTTAAAATTGTTTGTAATTGTTTGTATATGAGGTTGTTATATGCTGTTTATAGTTGGTATGGTCTAGGATGCCTCTGTTCCGGGTCTTTAGTAGTCCCTTTTTAGGTCTGTTTTGAGGGTTAAGGGTTAGTGGGTTAGAGGGTTAGTGGATTAGTGGGTTAGGGGGTAGTGGATTAGTGGATTAGTTGGTGAGTGTCCAGTTGGGAGAGGTGAGGGTAGTGAGGGAATCAGATTGTGCGACGATGAGGTAACAAGCGGCATCACCGGCACGTTGAATGAGATCGAGGGCTTCTTCTGCTCCAAGAACCATACAGGCTGTAGCCAAAGCGTCGGCACGCATACAAGAGGAGCTGACGACTGTTGCGCTAAGGAGGGAGTGTTGCACGGGATAGCCGGTTCGCGGATCAATGGTGTGACTGCGACGAACGGATCCGTCGTAATAGAAATTGCGGTAGTTACCGCTGGTAGCCATGCAGATGTCGGAAACGGCAAGAATCTCTTGGAGTTCTTCCTGCACACCTTCGTTGTTGAGGTTTGGTTTGGTGATACCAATACGCCAAGGTTCACCTTTGGCGTTGATGCCATGTGCGACTACTTCTCCGCCGATGTCCACGAGGTAGTTGTCGCAACCGTTTGCGCGGAGGACGGAAGCTATCATGTCGCAGGCTTGTCCTTTGGCAACTGCTCCGCCGTCAATTTGTACACGCGGGTCAGATTTAAGTACATGGTGATCAAGGAGTTGCACTTTGTTGAAGCCCACAAATTCGCGTAGCGAATCGATGGTCTGAGTGCTGATGGACGCTATTTGGTCGGATTTTCTGCCAAAACCGAACGCTTTGACTAAAGGAGCAACGGTAATGTCAAACGCTCCGTTGGAGAGAGTATAGACCCGTTCTGCTTCCGCCCACATGGTCTCGAAAGCGGTATTGGTGAGGGTGTCACGGTTCGCGTTGACGGCAGAGAGGATAGAGTGAGGATTGAAAAGGCTTAGACTGTTGTCAAACTCGGTAAAAGCGGCTTTGATGCTGTCTTCGAGATCCGCAGTAGCTTCGTATCGGATGTTATAATAGGTCCCGAAGACTTTACCTTGGTTATGGTAGTACGACGATTTGGGAGCTTCATCGAGCCCCCAAATCAAAATCGCACATACGACGACGCCTAATAAGGCGGTTATGGTCTTTCTTTTATCCATTAGAACCAGAATCCAAGACCGATAGTACCATTCAAGTGCTGAGCAGCTCCGAGTTTGTAATCACCGGCAGTCCAAGCAAAGCAGTTGTCTTTGTTGATTTTATAGGTATTGATGCTACCCAAAGCGAAGAGCTCGATGTCCACGATCTCAGCTACGTTCCACGTTTTGCCTATACGAAGTGAGATATTGTTGACAGCAAATGTTCCTTCGTAGTCAGTATAAAGACTACGCCAAGGTGTGATACCCACAGCGATAGCGGTTGTGATGTCGTGCTCGAACTCAGCTTCGTAACCGAACTCAATATAGGTAGACCAAGCACGTTTAGCTTTTTCAACAATCTCTCCGTCCTCTACCACATTTTTGTAGAACACGTCGTTTCCGGCAACCATCGTGTGCCAGTCTACGTAGAGACCTTTGGCTTTGCAGAAATCGCCGAAACGGAGTCCGACCATTACTTCGGTCTGGCTACCACCATCGTCTTCCAGTTTGGAGAAGAAAGGTTGTTTGTTGAAATAGTAATAATGAGTAAGTCCGAGCACAAGACCATACACACGCAGGGTAGCTGTGAATCCACTTCGGGAACGAAATAGGTGTTCGGGTTATTACCTTCTTCGTCTGGATTTGGACGACCTTTGCGGAAAACCCAGTCCGATGCACCGACGTTACCCCACACATTGACATCGAACTGCACTTTATCGGCAAGCGAGACGAAACCGACCGATACGCTTGGTTGCAGACTCAAACCACCATTGTAGAGACCACGCCAGATATAGGAGCTAACTACTTCTGCTCCGGCTTCATAGGTGAAACGAGCTTTCGGGCTGCTTTCTTCAGCCATTACCGTTGCCGCCATGAGAACAGCGGCAAAAAGAGTAAAAATTTTCTTCATTTGTACCAAAATTGTTTGTTATTGTTATTTATTTTATTTGAGAAAAACTCCAAATGTTAAGTTGGCATTGACGGACTGGTTGCCCGGATTCTTAGGATGCCATTCGACCGAGGACTTGTCCTCCGAGATATAATACGGGTTGATCATCAGTTGCCCTTTGAGCATGAGTCCCAAGTACTTGTTCAGCGTCCAATTTTTGCGCAAAGAGATGTCGATGTTGACGACTGCAAAATCACCTCTAAAAGAGGTGTAGCGGCTCTTCCATGGCGTCATGCCGAGTGCTCCTCTCAAGCTGAGATCATAAGGCAGAGCTTGCGTATAACTGATTTCCAGATAGGAGGAGTACGCTCTTTTGAGATTGCCGTTGGCATCGATATATCCATCGGCAGCGGAGACGCGTGTACCCCATAAGATACTCAACGGTATTTTGCTGCTGAGGGTATATCGGAGATTGAGCTCGAGACGGTTGCCTTTGTCCGCATAATTGGCGAAATCAAAGAATCCGCAGTTGAAATTATGGACATAAAGCATATAGAGATTCACTCCCCAACGGTTGAAACCGAGCGAGAGATCGACCTCGGGCTGAAAAGTGCGGAAGGTCCAGTCCGTGACGCCGATGTTCCACCACATGTTGAAATAGAGTCCACCGTAACCGACGCTGGCATCCAATTGGATGTTCGCAGCTCCGGAATACTGTCCTCTCCAGAGATAAGCAGTTTGTAGAACCGCTTTGCCGTCATAGGTAAAACCGACGGGTTTAGAATAGTCATCAAACCACCGATTCTCTTTCGGCTGCTGTTCGGAATCGGTCTTGGTCTCTTGCGCACATACGCGTGCGTTAAATAAAAAAGGTAATACTCCGACGCAGAGCGCCAGAGTGATTACCTTCTTCATCATTGCCTTAGCCATTTGTGCTTAAAGTGCATTTTGTGCTTCCCATGCACGGCGCAAGGCAGCCTCCAGAATGCGGGTATTGCTGAACTCAACGATACCACCCTCCGGACCTGCTTCCATGTGATAGTCAGCGTTACCTTCACCATTGAAATACGCTCTCACCTCTTCACCGGTAATACCGAGCTCAGCGGCGATAGCGTCCATACTGCCATGAGGAAGACTGTCTTTTACTGCACGAAGGCGATTAAATGTCGTACGCATAGTTGTGTTGTGTTTTTATATGATTTATGAATGTTAATTAGTCATTTTTACAAAATCGGTGCAAATTTACTACTTTTTTTTGATATATGCAAATAATTATGCATTTTTTGCGAAAAATAATTTTTATTGCCCTAATATTTGCGTATGTCGTAAAAAAAGCGTAACTTTGCAGCGCATAATTGTGCGTCCTATTGAAATGAAACAAACTATTCCTATTATAGCGCTGATCATCTCTATGGTGATTTGGTCAGTAAGCGGTATTGCTATTAAGCATGCACTCATTGTATTACCTCCGTTTACGATGATTGTGATGCGGTTTGTACCGGCTGTGCTGTTGATGTTGATTATTGGTATTATCTGTCGTCACCATTCGTTGTTCTGTCTGCAAAAGATGGATTTGCGCGATTTGCCGCTCTTCCTCATAGCCGGAACGTGTCAACCGTTCTTGTACTATCTGTTGGAGACGTACTCGTACGCTGCGCTCAACAGTCCGACGATAGCGGAGACGCTGCTGTCCACCAGTCCGTTGCTTAGTCCTATCTTTGCGGCTGTTTTATTAGGCGAACGGGTGACAAAATATAATATATGGGGTATTCTCATCTCTACTATTGGCGTTTTTGTATTGACGTTAGCCGGTGGAACGGATTATTCGATAGGCAGTTATTGGGGTGTGTTGTTGGCTTTTGCAGCCGTTTCTGCGGCGGTAGTGGACTCGATTATGATGCGCAAAGCACCGCTTAGATACAGTTCGCTTTCTTTTGTTTTTTATACCCAGCTCATCAGTTTGATGTACTTTATTCCTATCTGGTGGATAAAAGAAGGACCGGAGGCGATAAACAATTTGCAATTTACCATTCACCATTCACAATTAATGACTGCGCTGGGATGTGTGGCGTACCTGACTGTATTTGCAAGCGTGACGGCGTTTATTTTGTTCTGCTATGCGCTTCGTCAAGTAGGCGTGACACAAGCCAATGCGTTCAATAATATCCGTCCTGCTTTTACGGCACTTTGGATGTTTCTTTTCTTTGATGAAATACTGCCTTGGGCGAAGTGGTTAGGCATCGTATTCATCATTTTTGGCCTTTTTATATGCCAAAAGCAAGAAAAAAAGCATAATTATTGAATATTATTTGCATATACGAAATAAATTTCGTAATTTTGTGCGCTTTTTTGAATATAACAAACATTTAATATGAATTATTTGAATACTTCTTTTGGCGACCTGCTGTTCATCATGTTCTTGGTGGGTTTTGTAGTGTTCGTATCGCTTTATTTTGTCGATGCTGGCTATGGTAAGATGCGTTCCGAGAAATGGGGACCGTCTATGAACAACAAAGCGGGATGGCTTCTGATGGAGTGCCCGGTGTTCTTCGTGGTGTGGTATGAGTATTTCAAGGCAATTGGCAGTCCGGATCCGGTAGTGTCTGAGGCTGTGAAGAATGCGCCGTATTGGTTGTTCTTCCTGTTCTTTGAGTTCCATTATTTCCAGCGATCGTTTATCTTCCCGTTCTTGCTCAAAGGTAAGAGTAAGATGCCGTTTGCGATTATGATCCTGTCGGTAGTATGGAACCTGATCAATGGATATATACAGGGTTATTTCCTGTTCCATATAGCTCCGACTGATCCGTACTACTCGCAGTTGTACACCTCGTCATGGCTGACTGATCCGCGTTTCATCATCGGAACGGTTATTTTCTTCACAGGATGGATCATCAATATGCATTCCGACTACGTGATACGTCATCTGCGTAAACCCGGCGACACGAATCACTATCTGCCGAAAAAGGGAATGTACCGATTTGTGACGAGTGCCAACTATTTGGGTGAGATCACCGAATGGCTCGGTTTTGCTATTCTTACTTGGTCGTTTGCCGGATTGCTGTTCTTCTGGTTCAGTTGCTGCAACCTCGTACCGCGTGCCAATTCGATTTATCATAAGTACGAGGAGGAGTTCCCCGATGAGTTTGACCGCAAGAAACTGAAACGTATTATTCCGTTTATTTATTAAAAATGAAAGAATCCAAACTATTTACCCCTTTTCAATTGGGGCCCATTACATTGCGGAATCGAATCATCCGTTCTGCAGCCTTTGAAAACATGGCGCGACATAATGCACCGACCAAGGAATTGCAGGACTATCACGTCTCCGTAGCGCGTGGCGGAGTTGGAATGACGACTGTTGCCTATTGCGCTGTGGACTTGAGCGGCGTGTCGTTTGACGGTCAGCTCTATGTCCGTCCGGAGATCATTCCCGATATGAAAAAGATGACCGACGCTATTCATGCGGAGGGCGCGAAAGCCAGTATCCAGTTGGGACACTGCGGTAATATGACGCATATCTATACCTGTCATTGTATACCGGTGAGTGCTGATACTTGGTTCAATCTCTATAGTCCGACGATCCATCGCCGTCTCAAAGTGGCGGAGATCAAGAACCTCGTTAAGAAATTCGGCGAGGCAGTGGACTGGGCGCGTGAGTGCGGTTTTGACTGCGTGGAGATACATGCAGGACACGCCTATCTAATCTCGCAGTTCATCAGTCCGCGTACGAACCACCGTCATGACGAGTACGGAGGCTCTTTTGAGAACCGCGTACGATTCATGAACGAGATCCTTGACGAGGTGATGGCTCATGCGAAAGACGATATGGCAGTAGTGGTCAAGACCAATATGTGGGATGATTGCTGGCATGGTGTCAGCGTTGAAGAGGGTATCAAAGTAGCCAAAGAGATTGCCAAACACAAGGTGCATGGAATCGTTCTCTCCGGCGGAACCGTTAGCCGTTCGCCGATGACTATCCTTGGCGGCGCTATGCCGTATAAGACCTTGGCGCACTATATGAACATGAAATCGTTCTGGTGGCTCAAGGCGGCACTTAATATCCCGGGTGTAGCAGCTATCATGACGCCGACTGTGCCTTTCAAAGAGCTCTATTTCATGGAGAAAGCAAAGATCTTCCAGAAAGAGATCACCGACATACCTCTTATTTATGTCGGCGGCGTGCAGAGCGGAGACAACTGCCAACAGATCATGGACGAGGGTTTTGACCTGTTCCAGATAGCGCACGTGCTCATTAAGGATCCGGATTTCGTGAAGCATGTGCAGGAGAACCCGCATTACCATGCCGGTTGCGGACGATCCAACTACTGTGTGGGACGTATGTACACGCTCAATATGAAATGTCACGAGTGTGTGGAGCGTGACGGAGAGGTGATTGCCCCGCGTCTCAAGAAAGAGATCGCCAAATTAGAGGCAAATGCCAAGAAATCGATTGAACAACAAAAAGCCGGTAAATAAGATGATCGCTTTAGTTACGGGAGCCAGTAGCGGTATAGGACTGCAATATGCTACTCAGTTGGCACGCGATTACCGATGCGACCTGCTGTTGGTCAGCAATCAGGAGAAAGAACTTGCGCAAGTGGCAACCGATTTGGCTGCGCAATACGGTGTACAGACGGTAGCACATTATGCGGATCTCAGTCAGACGGATGCAGCGGAGAAACTCTATGCGTGGTGTCATGAGCAGGGCTACACGGTAGATATACTCATCAACAACGCCGGTGTGTTCTTCTTCAATCCGTATTGCGAGACTCCGCTCAAGCGGATAGACCTTATGCTGCAACTGCATGTGAATACGGTAGCCAAACTGACGCGTCTATTTGCCGAGGATATGTGCCAACGCGAGTTGACGGCGGAAGAGGCATCCTCGCGTATATGCGGGCACAAGCGCATGCGCGGGTACATTCTTAATATGAGTAGCATGTCGGCTTGGATGGCGATGCCGGGTATTCAGACCTATAATGCCACCAAAGCGTTCATTTATAATCTCTCCAAATCCATCTGGTACGAACTCAAGCCGCATAACGTAGGCATTACGGTGATGGCTCCGGGAGCTGTGGATACGGAGTTATTCGGTTTGGCGCCTAAATGGAGAAAGATTGCTGTCAGCCTGACAGCGTCTATACCGCCGGAGAAACTGGTCAAACGGGCTTTGCGGAATATGTTCCGTAACAAGAAAGCGGACACTCCGGGCTTCTTGAACTGGCTGAGTACGCCGCTGTTGAAACATACACCGGACTGGATACTCTTTTTTGCTCAAATGAAATTATCGCAATTTATGCATTGATACCTATGAAACGATTGTTCTTATTTCTCATAGCCAGCGTATTAGCTCTGGCGGTAAACGCAAATGACATCGCCTACACGGCTGATGATGTAACGATTTTCCCGAACCCAGAACGCGGTTTTACCGACGAGTTAGGAGGAGATTTTGCTCTGACGGATTCCAAGAATCATGTGGTGCAACCGGTAGAAGACTGGTATTGGGACGAAGAGGACGAAAACTATCCCGAGCGTAAAAACCAGTCCCTCGTTATGCTGATGTATTACCTCAAGAACTACAAGACCAAAGATTTGTCGAACAAAATCTTGCAGGGCTTCAATGAGGATATGCAGATCCTTCGTAACCATGGGTTCAAATGCGTGCTGCGTTTTGCTTATGACTGGAGTAGTAAGACCGATGCTACGCTCCAATTGGCGCAACGCCATATTGAGCAACTGACGCCGTACTTGGAGTCCAATAAGGATGTTATTTTTGCCCTTGAAGCCGGTTTTGTAGGCCGTTGGGGCGAGTGGTATTATAGCAGTAATTACGGCAATGAGACTCAGGAACTGACTTCTAACCGTCGCACTATACTGCAGTCGTTGATCAGTGCTTGTCCGTCGGGTCGTTTCCTGTTGGTGCGCTATCCGCTCATCAAACTCTCGTATTTAGGCGATGAAATACCGCTTGATTCTGCACAAGCTTATTCCTCTTCTGCACGAGCCCGTATCGGTCATCATAATGATGCGTTCCTCAATGCGTGGGGTAATGATGGTACGTATGGCCGTAATGGCGATGGACCGGATGATGATCCTATTTTGCGTAACTACATCGCTCAAGAAACGCTTTATGTGCCTAATGGTGGCGAGACGAATGTGGAGGAGAATCCGTTGGCAAGCATCGTTGCACAATACGACACTACTATGGCGGAGTTGCGTCGGTATCATTGGACTTTCTGCGGTTCGCAATATGCAGAAGAAGTGACGAATGTATGGCGTACGAATGGTGCTTTTGCGGAGATGGAACGCGTGTTGGGATACCGTTTCCAGTTGATTACTGCTACGTTGCCGGATGTTGCTGAGACCGGTAGAGGGATGCATGTGCAACTGAGATTGCGTAATGTGGGATGTGCGCCTTTATATAATGAACGTCATGCGTATATCGTTCTGAAGAATGGTAACTCCGAGTATCGTGTTCAGTTGGCTTCTGATCCTCGTCGCTGGTTGCCGAACGGAGCAGAGACGACGATTGATGAGACCCTGACGTTGCCGGATAATATGCCGGAAGGTACGTATCAGCTCTATCTGTATCTGCCGGATGTAGCAGAGACCTTAGCTTCTGATCCGCGCTATGCGGTTCGTTTTGCCAATACCAATGTATGGGATGCAACGACAGGTATGAATAGCCTGAACGCCTCTGTCTTGGTATCTGTTCCGTCTGATTTGGATCATGCGGCGGCGGTTTCTCGTCCGGCTAAGATGATCCGTGACGGAAAGGTGTTCATTCTACGTGACGGCAAACGCTACTCCTTGACAGGACAGGAGCAAACGCAATACTAATTAGCAATAAAATAAATACAAGATATGAAAGTAAACTACTTAGAGTCCCGTCATATTGGACTCACCCCTGAGGATGAAAAACAAATGTTGAAAGCCGTTGGCGCCGAGTCGTTGGACGCTTTGGTTCGCGAGACGATGCCTGCGGATATCTTGCTGCCGGAACCTATCGAACTGGACGAACCCTATACGGAGCAGCAGCAACTGGAGGTAGCGGATACGCTTCTGTCCCAAAATGAACCGGCTCGTTCGTATATCGGACGCGGTTGGTATGGTACGATCACTCCGGCTGTTATTCTTCGTAATGTATTGGAGAATCCCGTTTGGTACACCTCCTACACGCCGTATCAGGCTGAGGTGAGTCAGGGACGTCTGGAAGCCTTGTTTGTATTCCAGACCATGATTAGCGATTTGACCGGTCTGCCGCTGGCTAACTGCTCGTTGCTGGATGAAGCAACGGCGGCTGCTGAGTCGGTGACGATGATGCGCAACCTGCGGACCCGTGAGCAAGTGAAAGCCAACGTGCGTAAGGTCTTTGTGGATGAGAAGATTTGGCCCAATACCCTGTCTGTGCTGCGTACGCGTGCTGCCGGTCAGGATATTGAAATAGTAACCGGCAGTTATGCGGACTTTGAGCCGAATGCAGAGTTCTTTGGCGCTTTGGTTCAATGGCCGAATGCAGATGGCGCTATCGAAGATTATGAGACCTTCATCGACGATTGTCATGAGGCAGGACTCAAAGTGACGGTAGTAGCTGATCTGATGGCTTTGGCGCTCCTCAAACCGCTGAAGGCAGATATCATGTGCGGTACAGCACAGCGGTTTGGTTTGCCGATGGGATTTGGTGGTCCGACTGCCGGATATATGGCTACGAAAGACGAGTACAAACGTGATATGCCGGGACGTATCATCGGACTGAGTAAAGATAAATACGAGCATCCGGCTTACCGTCTGGCACTCCAGACCCGTGAGCAACATATCAAACGTGAGAAAGCCACTTCGAACATCTGTACAGCAGAGGCGCTTTCGGCTATGATGGCGGGATTCTATGGCGTTTATCATGGCGCACAAGGTATCCGCGAGATAGCGGAAGGTATCCACGGCAAGGCGGTGTACCTGAGTGAGATGCTTCAGGCATACGGTTACAACCAAGAGAACGCGGAGTTCTTTGATACGCTCAAGATCACGCGGGACGAAGAGGGGTGGATCGATGATCTGCGCGATTTGGCGGAAGAGAAGGGTATCAATCTCTATTATGATCCGCAAGGATGGGTTGGACTCTCTATCGATGAGACCGTGGATGGCTGCGATATGAATGACCTGATTGAGATCTTTGCAGAGGCGTCGGACAACATGGCGCAACTGGAGGATTCCGACGAGGCGTTCGAAGGACTCTGGGCGATTGACGAGAGTCGTGTCCGCGAGCTGGATTATATGCAGGCTCCGGTCTTCCGGCTCTATCATACAGAGACCGAGCTGATGCGTTATATCAAGCGTCTGGATCGCAAGGATATATCGTTGGCTACATCGATGATCCCGTTGGGTAGCTGTACGATGAAACTGAATCCGGCAGCGGCGATGATTCCGGTTACGTTTGCTGCTGCGATGAATGTGCATCCCTTGGCTCCGGCGGAGCAGACCGTTGGTTATGAGACGATTATGGAGCAGTTGAAGGAACAGCTGTGCGCTATCACCGGTTTTGATGCTTGTACCTTACAGCCCACTTCAGGAGCCGCTGGCGAATATACAGGTCTGGTGGTTATCCGCGAGTATCTGAAACGTCAAGGTCAGAACCAACGCAAAGTGCTTCTCATTCCGGCTTCGGCTCACGGTACGAATCCCGCTTCTTGTGTGCAGGCAGGTTTCACGCCTTGCGTAGTCAAGTGTGACGAGTTGGGAAATACCGATCTGGCGGACTGGAAAGCGAAAGCCGAGGAGAACAAAGAGGTGCTTGCCGGATGTATGATCACGTATCCTTCTACGCATGGTATCTTTGAGCAAGCAATCCGTGAGATGATTGATGCTATCCATTCCAATGGCGGTTATGTCTATATGGACGGTGCGAATATGAATGCTCAGATAGGCTGGACGAATCCGGCATTTATTGGAGCCGATGTGTGCCACCTCAACCTGCATAAGTCGTTTGCTTCGCCTCACGGAGGCGGCGGACCGGGAGCAGGAGCAGTATGCTGTACGGAGAAGATGGCTGATTGCCTGCCTACGGATGATGCCAACCGTGTTTCGTCGGCTCTCTATGGAAATGCCAATATGGCGCTTATCTCGTGGGGCTATATCGCTATGATGGGAGCCGAAGGACTCCGTCATGCTACTGCAGCGGCTATCTTGTCTGCTAACTATATGGCTTCTCGTCTCAAAGACGCATACGGCATCGTCTATACAGGTGTGACGGGTAGAGTAGGACACGAACTGATTCTCGACTGCCGTCAGTTCCACGCTATCGGAATCACCGAGGCAGATATCGCTAAGCGTCTGATGGACTTCGGTTATCATGCGCCTACGCTGTCGTTCCCTGTTCATGGCACGCTGATGGTAGAACCGACCGAGAGCGAGTCGCTGCAAGAGATCGACCGTTTCTGCGAAGTGCTGCTTCAGATCCGTCAGGAGATAGCCGATATCGAGTCCGGCAAAGCCGACAAGACCGATAATGTGCTGCTGAATGCGCCTCACCCGGAATACGAAGTAGTAGCAGACGAGTGGAATCATGCTTACTCTCGTCGTCAGGCTGCGTATCCGACGGAGTGGGTAGCTCAGACCAAGTTCTGGTGTCCTGTAGGACGTGTAGATAATGGTTTCGGAGATCGTAATCTCGTAGCTCGTTTCTGAAATCTGAATTCTGAATTCTGAAATCTGAAATCTGAAATCTGAACTCTGTTAGGCCATGCTTCGTTACAGTAAACTGGTTAATCCACATAACGAATCGCACTCTTACGTCCGGACGATTTTCGAGTACCTGATTATCTTTCTCGGTATCGCTCCGATGGCGTTGATGGTGAACTGGGTGTTGTTGCCGCATGCGTTTGTAGGCGGTGGACTGACGGGTATCTGTTCGGCGATCTATTATATCACCGGAGGGATGTTCCCGTCCCTTTTTCCGGAGTACGGAGGTGCTATACCCGTGTGGCTGACGACTTTCGTCTTCAATGCGGTTCTGCTGCTTATCGCCGGTCTGACGGTCGGTTGGCGTTTCTGTATCCGTACGATGATGGGCGTGGCAGCGATTACTTTTTGGTATCGCGTCATTCCCATCTTACCGCAACCGATTATTGATGATCCGTGGTTAGGAGCTATCATCGGAGGTTTTGTCTTTGGACTCAGTCTGGGATGCGTACTGTCGGTGAACGGATCTTCGGGAGGAACGGATATTGTGGCGATGATTGTCAATCATTACCATGATATATCCTTAGGAAATATCATGCTTTTTTGTGATATTTTGATTATCGCCTCTGCTTTCTTCCTGCCTCTGCCCGAGTCGATGAAGATAGAAGGCGAGAATCCGGTCTATCTGCAAATCAAACGCGTCTTATATGGTGTATGTATGACCGTTTCCTATACGGCAGCAGTCGATTGGCTGATGACGCGTATACATCGCTCGGTCCATTTCCTCATTTATTCTTCCAAATACGATGAGATCGCAACAGCCATCAATACGACGGTGAACCGTGGAGTCACGGTGTTGGATGGAACCGGTTGGTATTTGAAGAAGTCCGTGAAGGTAATTTCTGTGTTAGTTCGCAAGCCCGAGAGTTCGTTGGTGCTTAGTATTGTGGATGAGATTGATCCCAATGCTCTGGTGTCCATTGCGGATGTTAGAGGTGTCTTTGGCTCCGGTTTTGACAAGATAAAAGCCAAATAAGCATCTTTTTTGCAAAAAAAATGCAGATTTATTTGCGTATGTCAAAAAAAAGCAGTACCTTTGCACCCGCTTTTCGAAAATTGAAATAAGTAGGGCTCCCGAAAATTTCTAATTTTTGGGAAGAGGAGGGAACACGACCATTACATTTGTTACGTAGTAACTTAATCATGGATCGTCGTTACCGACGAGGAGAGTTGTCTGAGTGGTCGAAAGAGCCGCACTCGAAATGCGGTATACGCATTACGTCGTATCGGGGGTTCGAATCCCTCACTCTCCGCAAAGCGAAGAGCTCGGGAAACCGGGTGATTGGCAGAAACGATAAACGGAAGTCCATTGGGCTTCCGTTTATTATTGGGCGATAGGTCTGACATGAGAGCTCGCTCTTATAAGGCAGACATAGCGGACAATAATAGGAGACACATCGTGTCGTTTAGTTTCTGCCAATCACTCGGTTTCCCGTGCTCTCGCTTTGCCCCGGATGCCGCCGGCAGGCATTAGGGTTTTCGAGGTGGGATTGCCACAGGCAATGTCGGTGCCCTCGAATCCCTCATTACAAAACAAGGACTGCTCCGAAGAACAGTCCAATTCTGAAATATAGAAGTACGTTGTACTCCTTATTTAACCTCAGCGTCTACAGCTGGACCTTTCATGTAAACAAGACAAACTATTTCTTTATCAGGGTACGCAATTCGTGGTACCGGTCCCATAAACCAACAAGCAATCCTATTATGCCAATTGCAACACCCAATTTACAACCCCAACAACCACAATAAAGCAATTTCATCATACATAGATATGAAAACGAGAAAACTAAAATGAGCAATAGTTTTAGTGCCCATAAAATATATTTAATTAGTAGGCTTGTTTTATTATTCATGACACTTGATTGATTGGCAATCATATAATATTACTCTACATATTGCACCAGAATTCATTTTTATAATTTGTCGCTCCTTGCTTTCTGCCGGAATACTAAAACATGCTCCGTTGAGTTTGGTGTCATCTGTTCTTTGCATATCTTTATCCCATGAATCAGTATCTGTAAACAAAATCCCTGCCTTTTTATATGAAGTAAGATCCTCGTCAACGGACAGAATCCAAGTCGAATCGTTTACTTGTTGTAATGGAATAAAATGATCGTTGTATTTCTTGCTGGTATTCCAAATCCACGCGTACATACTCTTCCATGCAGGTGAAGTGACAGTAATAATTTGTTTGCTAAATAGAGGCATCGCGCTCAAAATAATGAGGCTCAGTAATAATATCTTCTTCATATTTGAGTCTTTTGTAATTCTGATACTATCCTAATGTACAAATATTATGCCAAACCTATAAAAAAAAGTGCCGAAGATAAGCACGCAAATTTTATTAATATTAATATACTACCCAAAGTAGCTAACATCTACTATCATTTTTCGTTCTTGAATTCGTCAAGAATATATGCCGGGCTTTGGAAAAACAAGCCTGTTTCTGGTTTTGAGAGCGCATCGAACGTGCGCGAGCTGCAGAAAGCATCCATAGCTTCACGCATAGAAAGCCCTCTCTCTTCCATCAAAAGAGCTACTACGTCTCGCGTCAGCGATTCTATCATAACAGGATAAGTATGGTCCAAATACGGACGTATATCGGTGTTATCACGAGGGTATCCTAGACCATAGCCGTACTCATCCTGTACTCTCCGTGTACTTTCATGCTTAGGTGATGCTAAGGATTCGACAAGCACTTAGTAAGGTTAATGAATAAGGAATGAATAAATAATATATAAGGAATATATAAGCTTTTTCGGTCTGAAAATGCCTGAAAGGTATAATAAAAAATGACATGACACTTTTGACACTTTTGGCACTTTCTATCTTTTTGATAGTAGAGCCATGATTTACAAATATCATAAGTTAGTAGACACTCTTCCTAACTTTGTTGACACTTTCCTAAAAAAGTAGACAATCATCCTAAATTAGTTGACAGTGCCGATTGATAGCCTTTCCATCTTCTTTGTTGAGGACCGGATTGCTCATGTGCTCGGGAGGGCGTTTGATAATCGATACTCATATGCGGACGCTTGTCGTTATAAAAGCTTATAAACCTTCCTATGCTTTCTTTTGCTTCCTCTATGCTGGCATAGAGCGGCTCGCGATAAAGCTTTTCGGTCTTGATAATACCATTGACGCGCTCGGCTATGCCGTTATCGGTCGGCTTGTAATCTTCGGTCATACTAATGCTTATATGGTAGTTGTTCAACTCCTCTATATAAGCATTACAGCAGTATTGCACTCCACGGTCAGAGTGATGGATCAGCTTCGATAAATCATAGCCTTGTGCCTGATCTATCGCTTCACGCAGCGCATCAAGAGTGTACTTTGCCTCCAAGGTCGGGCTAATACACCATCCGATGACTTTGTGCGAGTACGCATCCGTTACTATATGCAAATAACAGCAATCTCCGTTCGCTAACTGGATGTACGTTATGTCGCTCACCCACAGCAGATTAGGACCATAAGGTATAAATCCTATTATCAGATTTTTGTACTTATGGTAACGATGGTTGGAGTTGGTCGTGTGTCTTGGACGTGGACGCCTTAGACGCATCCCTTCACGCTCTAATAAGGCGTATAAGGCATCGCGACCTATCATCTGATTGCCAAATACTTCACTTGCCATCAGCCATATTTTACGAGCACCTATTCCCGGATCTTCTGCTCGCACAGAACGGGCAAACTCCACGATAGGTGACTCGCGCTTACAACGCATTTCAAAGGTCTCTTTCTGTTGATACCATGCCTGTCGACAATGGCCAAACAGTTTGCAGGCGGTTCTTACCGACAAGCCTTCCCGCCCGCAAAGCGTTTCTACTGCTTGGCCCCAGATTTTTTTCGTATCTGGATGCCCTGTTCTTCAGCAATGTCAATCAGCGTATTCAACGCCTTGTTTTGTAGTTTTGCCCACTCTAGTTCCTTTGTTAAACGCTTAACTTCGGCTTCGAGTTCTTCGGGCGTTTGCTTCTTCATAGGCACGTCATCCGCCACTTGAGGCGCGATTTCGGCTGCAAAGATACTACTTTTTTCTGATTTACGCAAATAAACTGGTGGCTTTTGTAAACGTTTGCGCCACGTCGCGATAATTGATGGGTCATTTAATCCATAAATTGCGCATGTCTCTTTTGCGGTGAGATTATTAGTTTCAAAATCTTTAACAATCATCATCCGTTCTTCACGAGTAAACTTTTTTTTGCCTCTTTGATACATAATGTAGACATTTTAGTGTTCCTAAATGTGTCTACTTTTTTCAGGATAAGACACCTCTCAGGCATTTTCAGACCGAAAAAGCTTATATATTCCTTATATATTATTTATTCATTCCTTATTCATTAACCTTACTAAGTGCTTG
>ONMU01000009.1 GCA_900319035.1 uncultured Bacteroidales bacterium | reverse complement strand
ACATCCTCACGACGGAAGAAATCAGCCAGCAGCCTTTCTTCTTCCGGTGTCGTTTGCCCCTCGTAGAAACGAGCGAGTAACGATTTGATTTGTTCTATGTTCATATCGTATGTCATAGTTTTGCAGTCAGTTCTTTTAATGTTTTTCTTGCTCTTGATAGCAAGGTATAAATGTTTTCGCGACTGAAATGGGTCAGTTCTTGTATCTGTTCGATTTCCAGTCCGTCAATGGTGCGTAACCGTAAAATAATTTGTTGGTCGCTTGGCAGTTTGTCAATCAGTTGGATTACTGCGTTGAGGTCACTTGCCGCTTCAATCTGATTTTCGGTGTTGTGGTCTAAAAGCGTCTCAAGGGTTTCGTCATCTGCTTGTGTACTTCGGGACTTGAGACGGTCAAGGCAGTTGTTTCGCACCATTGTTAATACAAGCGGAAGTGGTGGTTTGTCGGGTTCTATCGTGTCCCGTTTGATCCATAACTCGGAGTACACATCTTGCACGCAGTCTCGCGCCTCGTCGCGGTTACGGAGCAAGTTGTATGCAAGCGCATACATCTTTCCGCTAAACGGCAAATATATTTGCGTAAACTGCTCGTGCGTCATACTCTGTTTGGATGGCTTTCTATATGTAATACGATTTTCGTGCCCAAATCTTACAACCACACTTTATTTTTTTCCCGAAAAACTGCACAAAGGTACAATATTTTTTCGATATAAGCAAACAAAAACGCCACGAAGGACGTTTTTGTTCTAAGAAAAGTCAATTATATTTTGTACCACTCAAGATACCATTTTCTTTGTCCTCATTGTTGATACGTTTCCCATTTTCGCGACGTTGGGCAGCTGACGGTATTTTCAACATCGCAATTTGCGATCTTAAAACTTGTGGTCGCAATTTGCGGCGACATATTTATTTCACTTCTTTCAGAACCACCTCAGGGTTCCAATCCATCTTCATAATGGCAGATAGTTTCTTGCCTAAGTCCTTCACCGAATGACCACAGTGGTACAACGTATCATCTATAATCACCCAACGGTCATGCGAGGATTTAGACCACTTATGCGTGTTAACCGGCTGTTTGCCTTTGGATGCGTTATGCGAATCACGCAGGGTCTTATATTCACTATCAGAATAGATATCCGCAGTTACGCCTTTCGCACGCACATCCAACATCTCAAACGTCGCGGCATCAATATATCCGTCAATGATAATGACGCGCTTCTTTGCCGTCTTAATAATTTGTTCCAGTAGCACACGCGCCTCGAAGAACTGACCTTCATAGAAGATAGCTTCTTTCGGAGTTGCAGCCCCTTCGTCTAAACGATGGAATACCTCTTCAAGTTTTTGATCGGTGCTTGTCTGATGTGCAGCTAACTCCTCTTGATGTGCAACTAAACTTAACTGCGTATGTTCGATAACCTCTAACCTTTGGAATACCTGTGCGTTGGTTGCGATGAAATGGCGCATGGCATTGAACGCACGCATTATTTGGATGTTGATATTGATAGCTTGCTGGGAACGAAGAACAGAACTGAGCATAGCCACTCCATTTTCCGTAAATGCATATGGGAGAAATTTTGCATGCTTTCCACGCATATCTATTTTTTCTAAGGTTGCAAATTGTGACCTTAAAAAATCATCACTTGAAGTTGCAATTTGTGACTTCAAGTTCCCTGAATCATCGTCTATGGTTGCAAATTGTGACCTTAAAAGTTCAGTTTCATCTTTCGTAAGTTTGAACATAAAGTCCTCCGGGAACCGTTCGAGGTTACGTTGCACTTGCTGATTGAGACGTTTTGTCTCCACTCCATACAACCGCGCCAAGTCACGATCAAGCATAACTTGCTTGCCACGTATGACGTGGATGAGGTTCTCAATGTTCTCCAACGGCTGGATTGATGCCGATTCTACTTTCGCTATTTCGTTCTTCTTTGCCATATGCACCCAAATTGGGTGCAAAGATACTACAAAAATTTGATATACGCAAGAATTTAGGCATAATAATCAAATTTATTTGATTTTCTCTCGTTGTTTTGGGGTGTTGTTTATCCATCTTATCTTACGTTTGTGCGATTGTTTCACTTTTCGGGCGATTGCACAAAAAAAAGACGGTATATACCTTAGGTACTACCGTCCTTTTATGTAGCGCGCGTATGAGCGCGGGCGTTCATTAGTTATTGTTAGCTACGGATAGCTCCGATTACTTTTTGTTCGGGAGTTCGAGGCCGTAGTTCTTGCGTTTGTCTTCGATCTTGAGTGCAAGGCTTAAGAGGAACGCGAGGACGCCGAAGGACGCAAAGACAATCATCGGCACGAGGTAGCCGTTGGTAGCCACACGCAGTTTACCGATGAGCAGCGGCACAAGGCACAGACCGATGTTTTGCACCCAGAAGATAAGGCAGTAAGCCGAGCCAAGCACTTTCTCGTCGATGATCTTCGGCACAGAGGGCCACATGGATGCCGGTACGAGTGAGAAGCTGACACCAAGCACGAGGATCGTGATCAAGGCAAGGGTCTTGCTCGGGTATGCAGGCAGCACGAAAGCGAAGACGCTATGACACGCAATCATGATAATTGCGCCAAGGAGCATCATCGACGCACCTTTACCTTTGTAATCGATGAACGCACCGAGGAAAGGTGTCAGAACCATAGCGAGTATCGGGAACCATTTGAAGAGTCCTGCTGCCTCGGCATTGGAGATAGAAAGGGTCTCTTCGAGGAAGTTCGTTGCGAAACGCTGGAAGGGGAAGATAGCAGAGTAGTAGAGCACGCAAAGGAGCGCTATGATCCAGAACATCTTCGACTTGAAGATCTGTCCGAGGTCGGAGATATGGAACTCATCCTCCGGATCTTTCTCGGCAGTCGTTTCTCCGATAGCCACGAGTTGGTTGTCAAAGCGTACATCCATGATGGTGAACACGAAGAAATTGAGCAAACCAATTACGAGGAGCAGCGAAGCGAAGAGGAGCGGAGCAGTCACGGAGTTGACACCGTTGACTGCAAACTGCTCGCTGAAAAGCGGTGCAAGCCACATAGCGGCGAAGACACCGAGACGAGCGATTGCCATCTCCAAGCCCATTGCGAGCGCCATCTCTTTGCCTTTGAACCACTTAGCAAGGATCTTGCTGACGGTAGTACCCGCCATCTCGCATCCGCAGCCGAAGATCATAAATCCGAACATCGCCAGTTTGGCGCTACCGGGCATGGAAGGCCACCAAGAGTTCAGCCACTCTACCGTGTTGGCTTCGGGCCACGAGATGCCCCAGTATTTGATAGCTGCTCCGATAACCATGAGGCTGGCAGAGAGCAGACCGGTGAAACGGACTCCCATCTTATCGAGGATGATACCTGCGAGGATGAGGAAACCGAAGACGTTGAGCAGGTACTCGCCTGCTGCGTAAGTACCGAAATCACCGCGATCCCAGTTGAGGTTTTGCTCCAAGAGCGAAGCGAGGGGAGAGAGGATGTCCACGAACATATAGGCGAAGAACATCATCGAAGCCACCAGCACTAATACCGCCCAGCGTGCTACCGCGTTATCGCGAAGTGTTTGTTGAATTGCTTTTACCATAAAGTCATTTACAATTTGGTCATTTACCATTTAATCATTTATTCGGTCATTGGGCGATTTGGTCAATTGACGAGTGGACCATTTCTTTTTCTTTTTGAGCCACTCTGCCTTTTTCTTCTCGTATTCGGCATAGTGGGACTCCAGATAACCGTCAGCCATGATCATTTACCATTTGATCATTTACCATTTATTTGGTCATTTTATGCCGAGTTCTTTCTTGACAGAGGGAGTCACATCGACAGCATCGGTGCTGATGAACGCCATGGCAGCGGAGTCGAAGATATAGGTGTAGCCCTCACGCTCGCCGACTGCTTTGATCGCTTTGATCATGCGCTCGTGAATAGGAGCTAACAAGTCCTGTTGTTTCTTTTGGATGTCCTGCTCAGCGGTCTGATAGAAGAGTTGGATACGCTGCTGCATCTCTTGGAGCTCCTGCTGACGGATCTGCTTGATAGCGTCCGCCATGGTAGCCTCTTGTGCTTGGTAGTCTTGGTACTTCTTCTGGATCTCCTCGTTCATGGAAGCCAACTGCGTCTCATACTGTGCGTTGATGGTATCCATTTTGAGTTTTACTTGTGCCATCTCCGGCATCTGAGCGAAGAACTCCTGCTGGTTGATGTAACCGAATTTTTGTGCGCTGGCGAGCATCGGCAAAGCCAGCATCATTGCAATAATAATCTTTTTCATTGTTGTATAGTTTTTTTATCGTTATTTCGTTATTTTTATTTAGCGCCGAGTTTGCGGAGCACTTGGTCAGAGACGTCCAGTTTGGAGGACATATAGATGAGTGCGGGATCGGCAGAGCGGTCTTTGACGAGGACAATACGTCTCTCGTTGGCGACCTCTTGGATAGCGTTATATACCTCATCCTGAATGGGTTTGATGAGCGCTTCGCGTTTCTTATAGAGCTCGCCCTCTTGACCGAAGTATTTGCGTTTGAGTTCGAGCACTTCCTGCTCTTTTTTGACGATCTCCTGCTCGCGTTGCGTACGCATGTTTTCAGAAAGGAAGATCTGCTCCGTCTGATAGTTGGTCGCCATGACGCGTGCTTCCTGTTGCGCGGCGTCGATCTCTTTCTGCCAGCGTTTGGAGAGCATCGTGAGCTGCTCGTTAGCCTGCTCGTACTGCGGCAGGTTCTTGAGGATGTACTGCATATCGATATATGCTATCGGCTGCTCTTTTGCTGCAAAAGTCGTGCCACAAAGCAGCAGGGCTGCAATTAATAATGAATAATGAATAATGAATATCTTTTTCATATCTGGTCTTTTATCTTTAGCAGCCTGTGGCTGCGGTCTTTATTCGTTAAGCGAAGCGGTCTTTATAGTTCTTGTCCGAGGACGAAGTGGAACTGACTACCGCTATACTGTTTGGAGCCGTTGATCTCGTCGAAACCCCAACCCCAGTCCACACCGAGGAGACCGAACATCGGGAGGAAGATACGCACACCGACACCGGCTGAACGCTTGAGGTTGAAGGGGTTATAGTCTCGTAAGTCCGCGAAACAGTTACCGGCTTCGATGTAACCGAGTGCCCAGATGGTAGCGTTCTGCTCAAGCGTAATGGGGTAACGGAGCTCTACCGTAAATTTGTTATATACATAACCGAGGTTACGTCCGCTGGTGAGGTCGTACGGTGTAAGCGAACCGGCAGAGTAACCACGCATAGCGATATACTCGGTCGATAGACCGGACGAATAGCCCGCCATACCATCACCACCCATATAATAGGTCTCGAACGGCGATTTGGCGTATTTATTGAAATAACCGAGGTAACCGAACTCTGCACGGGTCATGAGTACCAGTTTGCTATCCGGCGTGAGGGGCGTGAAGATCTTGCCCATGAATTTCCATTTGTGGTACTCGATGAGGTGGTAACGCTCGTTGTCGGGCAGGGTGGAGTAGTCTTTCTTGCTGAAGAGCGACCAAGGCGGCGTGATCTTCAGACCCAGCACGAACTGCGAACCACGACGGGTGTAGATGGGGTTGTCGATAGACGAACGGCTCAACTGGAGGTTCACGGAGAGGTTATGCGCCGTTCCGTTGGTGATCAGCAAGTAAGGCCAGTCTTTCATCCAGAAGAGGGTGTAACCCAACTCGACGTAGAGGTTGAAGTAGTCGTCTGGCCATTTGAGACGCTTACCATAACCGATAGCCAAACCGAACTGACGGATGAACTTATCCTTGTCGGCTTCGGCTTCCGCCAACTGCTGGTAGTAGTTGGAGTTGCCGGAGTAGTAATAGTAGTTCGAGTACGTGTTATAGAGGTTTTGGTACGCTTTCTGGTAACGGCTGGACCAACCGGTCTGGTTGTAGAAGAAGAAGCTGGCACTCAACTGATTAGGACGCTTACCACCGAGCCACGGCTCCAAGAAAGAGAGCGAGACGGAGGTGGAGTAGATACCGTTGGTACGCAGGTTGATAGCAAAAGTCTGACCTTCGCCCTGCGGTACTATATGCCGGTACGCCTTCTTGTTGAAGAGGTTTTGGATAGCGAAGTTGGTGAATTTGAGACCGATAGTACCGGTGATACCGGTAGCACCCCAACCGAGCGAGAACTCGATCTGGTCGCTGGATTTGGTCTCCAAGTTATAGGTAATATCCACCGTTCCGTCTTCGGGATTCGGCTGGATGTCCGGCACAAGTTTCTCTTGGTCGAAGTGACCCATCTGCGCCAACTCACGGAGCGAACGCATGATATCCGACTGCGAGTAGAGCTGACCGGGTTTGGTGTATAACTCACGACGAACGACATGCTCATAGACACGGGTGTTACCGACGATCTTGATATCGTTGATAGTAGCCGGTTTGCCCTCGTACATGCGCATCTCGAAGTCGATGGAGTCGTTCTCCACGTTCACCTCGACGGGCTCTACGTTGAAGAAGAGGTAACCGCGGTCGGTATAGAGTTTGCTGACGGCGTCATCATCGGTCTGCAGACGCTCGTTGAGGGTCTTGAGGTTATAGACATCGCCGGGTTTGATACCCAAGGTAGCGTCCAGATACTCATAGGGATAGATGGTGTTTCCGACCCATTTGACCGAGCGGACGTAGTATTTATCTCCTTCGCTGATGGTCATATAGACATCCACGCGATCGGGGTTCTCGGGGTTTGGTACGACGCTGTCCGCAACGATATAGGCGTCACGATAACCGTATTCGTTGTATTTCTCGATAACCGCCTGTTTGTCTTTCTCGTACTCGGCGGTAACGAATTTCTTGGAGCGGAAGAGGTTGACGATATCGTTATCGTTCGTTTTCTTCATCGCTTTGTTGATCTGACGATGGGTCAGTGCGTGGTTGCCGGTTATGTATATCTTACCGACTTTCGTTTTGGCTTTCTTGTCCACCGCCACAAGGACGCGCACGTAGCCCGGATGGTCGGCATCGGCTTTCTGGATGACGTGTACCTCAGCGTTGTGGAAGCCTTTGTCGGCAAAGTATTTCTTGATCACCGTCTTGGCATGATCCTCTACGTTCGGGGTCATCTGACTGCCCTGACGGATACCGGCTTTGATTTCTATATCCTCCCTTTCGCTCTTTTTGAGTCCTTCATAACGCACCTCGCTGATACGGGGACGTTGAGCCAGCTCGATGACGAGCCAGATCTTATTGCCCTCGATCTTCTTGGCTTTGATCTTGACATTGGAGAACAGACCCTGTTTCCAGAAACGTTTGATGGCTTTGGTGATCTGTGCGCCGGGCACCTCTATCTTATCTCCCACAGCGAGACCGGAGAAGCCGATGAGCACAAAGTCTTCGTAACTATCTGCGCCCTCTACTTCGATCCCTGCTATCTCGTAAGTTTTGCTGGAGAGTCCGTACTCTATCTCCTGCGCATGAGTCGGGAGGGGACGCACGAGCAGGGCGCATAGAGCGAGGACTACTATGTATAAAATTCTCTTCACGGTTATTTATTTACTTGTTCGGATGTTTTGCCGAAACGTCTCTCACGTTTCTGATAGTCAATGATGGCTTTATAAAACTCTTCTTCGGTGAATTCCGGCCAGAGGCAGTCGGTGAAATAGAGCTCGCTGTAAGCGAGTTGCCAAAGAAGGAAATTACTGATACGGTATTCTCCGCTTGTACGGATGAGCAAGTCCGGATCAGGCATGTCACGGGTCGTCATGAGTGAAGAGACGAACTGCTCGTTCACATCCTCGGGACGAAGCGATCCGTTGTGCGCCAGACGAACGGCTTCCTGCATGGCACGGGTGATCTCCCACCGAGCGGAATAGCTGAGTGCGATGACCATGGTCAGACCGGTGTTACGGCTTGTTTGCTCGATGCAGCCAAGGAACTTCGCCTTGGTTTTCTCCGGCAAACGGTCGATGTCACCGATGGTTTGCAGACGTACATTGTTATTCATGAGCGTCGGCGTCTCCTTGACGATGGTGTCCACGAGCAGGGTCATGAGTGCGTCCACTTCCTCTTTGGGACGATTCCAGTTCTCGGTGGAGAAGGTGTACAGCGTCAGGTACTCCACACCGAGCGCCGTAGCAGCGACAGTGATGTTGTGTACCGTCTCAACACCTTGCTTGTGACCGAACATGCGTGCGAGCCCTTGTTTCTTTGCCCAACGACCATTACCGTCCATGATGATGGCAATGTGTCGCGGTAAGCGCTCTTTGTCTATTTGCGTTTTATAATCCATTGTGTTTAATTTTCACTTTTAACCTCTAACCTCTAACCTCTAACCTCTAACCTTTCTGTCACCAGTTGCAGATGCGGCATTCTTTCTTCGCTCTTGCGAATTCAAAAACTATGCCAGCGGTGAGCATACCGGTAAGGTCGCAGTTCATCCAGTTCCATCCGTTGAGCTGGTGTTTGTTGTCCAGAGCTGCTCTTCCCTCGATATTATCCGCCATGTAGATATTATGCTGCCAAGCGATGTTGAGTCCGACGAACTCATGGAATTTCCACTTGAAGCCGATGCCCAGCGGCACATAAGCGGTAGCGTGGATCTTCTGATCCTTGGCAAATCCATATGTGCCGACACCGAGACCGATGAAGATATACGGGGTGTAGCAACGGATGCGTTTGTCGTATTTGTTGGTACTACCGAAACGGAAGAAATTGAACTCCGCCATGACGTCGGCATTGATCATTCGGTTCTCCCATTTGGTGTCGAGTTTCTCGCCGCGGATGGTGTAGTCGTTGGCGGTGATCCGTTGTCCGGACACTTTCGCTTGGATAGCCCAGCGCTTGGTGAACTTATAGCGGAAATGGATGCCGTAAGCCTCACGCGGACGCAGGAAAATATGATTTGCGGCATCGCCGACATAGTATCCGCAACCCGCCTGAATACCGAGTTCGCAGAGGAACGGTTGTTGCGTCCCCACGCTCTGCGCATAGGCACTTATACTCGCACACGCGAGCATAAATAAAAGGCATATATTTAGACACTTTTTGGGCATATTCACAAAATAAGCGTGCAAAGGTACACATTTTTTCTCACATATGCAAGAAAAAAAGTACTTTTTTGCTACTTTTTAGCCTTTTATGAGCAGTCTGAAGGCGTCTGTGACCTTTTTTACGGGTACAATCTCGATAGAGTAGTGTTTGGAATCGACCTTTTGGTCGGCAGGAATAAGAATGCGTCGGAAGCCTAATTTCTGGGCTTCGGAGATGCGTTGTTCGATGCGGTTAACGGGACGAATCTCGCCAGCAAGACCGACCTCACCGCAGAGGCATGTACCGGCATCGAGGGCGATGTCCATGTTACTGCTGAGAACGGCAGCGAGGACGGCTAAGTCGATGGCAGGGTCTTGCACTTTGAGTCCTCCGGCGATGTTAAGGAAGACATCTTTTTGGAGCAGTTTGAAGCCCACACGTTTCTCCAAGACGGCGAGGAGCATGTTGAGGCGTCTGCCATCAAAGCCGGTAGAGGAGCGTTGGGGCGTGCCATAAGCAGCGGAAGAGACGAGGGCTTGCACTTCGATGAGGAAAGGTCGTACGCCTTCTACAGCTGCGGCTATGGAGATGCCGGAGAGCCCTTCGCGAGCAGTGGAGAGAAGCAGTTCGGAGGGGTTGGTGACTTCGCGCAGACCGTTTTGCCGCATTTCGTAGATGCCTATTTCGGAGGTTGAACCGAATCGGTTCTTTTGTGCGCGGAGGATGCGGTACATATACTGCTGGTCACCCTCGAACTGAAGGACGGTATCGACGATGTGCTCCAGTACTTTGGGACCTGCCAAAGAGCCCTCTTTGTTAATATGTCCGATGATGATAAAGGGGATGTTGCGCGTCTTGGCGAACTCCATGATCCGTGCGGCACATTCGCGTACTTGCGAGAGGCTGCCGATGGTCGCTTCAACGGCTTCTGTTCCGATGGTCTGGATAGAGTCGATGACCACTATCTCGGGTTCGAGTTCTTTGACTTGGTCTAAGATCCGTTCGAGTGAAGTCTCGGACGAGATGAAGAGGTTCTCGGCGTTTCCGGCGAGCCGCTCTGCACGCAGTTTGAGTTGTCTGACAGACTCTTCGCCGGAGGCGTAGAGGGTCTTTCGTTCGCCTTGCTGCATCAGTACTTGGAGAGCGAGGGTCGATTTGCCGATACCGGGTTCACCGCCGAGCAGCACAAGACTGCCCGGCACTAAACCGCCGCCTAAGACCCTGTTGAACTCACCGTTCAGCATGTCAATTCGCATCTCTTCCGTGGCTTCGACGTCTTGAAGACGTTTGGGAAGAGCGGATTCGCCTATACCTCGTGCGCTGACAGAGCGCTTGGTTGACAGGCCGCTTTGTACGATTTCCTCTTCGTACGTGCCCCATTCTCCGCAGACCGGACAACGACCCAACATCTGCGGAGCTTTCGCACCGCAGGACGAACAGACATATTGGACGGAGGGCTTTGCCATTAATTAAGAATTAAGAATTAAGAATTAAGAATTAAGATTTCTTATCTCGCTTCGCTCGAACGATTATTCGCAGAGCGAATTTTCAGAATTCAGAATTCAGAATTCTTATATATCTGATTCTCTAAGGGTTACGCTCGTGTTGGTGATAATGAGTTCGTAGTCACGGGTCCATTTAAATCTCTCCGAGGTCTCGTATGTTTTGGTGGGGTTGGTGTAATAATGAGTGTCATCTTTGTACTCATGAAGCGTTACTGTGACATCGTGCTTTTTGTTTGCTTTCTTGATGGTCACTTCGGTGGTACGACCGGCATTCAATTCTGCCTTTTGTACATCATCGATATAGATGATGGCGTAATACCGGCTTTTGTTACTCACGGTCATGTCTGCGCTTTCATCGCAGGATGCAAGCATCAGGGCAACGATGCCCAGTAAGAAGAAATAGATTTTTTTCATAATTGTATCACATTATTTTCCTCCGCGAGGAGGGTGTTGTCAAAAATGGGTTTGGCTTCGGCAAGGAAGAGGGAGTGATCATCGATACGAGCAGAGTAGTGCCCGAGGATGAGCTTGCCGACCTTGGCTCTCTGAGCGATAGTGGCTGCGTCCGCTGCGGTGGAGTGTTGCACCTCTTTGCTGCGTGCCGCCATGGATTGCAGGAACGTGGACTCATGGTAAAGCGTTTCGACTCCTTCGATGATGGGGATGATCTTCTCGCTATACATGGTGTCCGAGCAATAGGCGTAACGTTTGCGGGTGACGTGGTCAAAAGTGCCATCATCGTTCTTGACGCGGTGGGTCTCTTTGAAGAGGAATCCGCAGGTCGGTACTCCATGTTTGAGCGGAATGGTCTCTACAGAGACGGTGCGATCTTCGAAGATCACCTCGTGTTTGCGCGGGTTGATGGAATGGAAGATGATGTCGTATTGCCGGTCGTTGGCATGATAGTTCAAGAGCGGCGTAAGCAGTTTCTCCAAGTCGGGATGCGCATATATGTGCATCGGTTGTGTCCGCTTGAGCATGCCGAGCGTGGTGAGCAGACCGATGAGTCCGAAGCAATGATCACCATGCAGATGGGATATGAAGATGTTATACAGCCGCCCGGTGTGTACACCGAGTCGCTGCATCGTCAGCAGTACTCCTTCGCCGCAATCGACGAGGAAAGACTTATCGCACAACTCGACCAACTGCCCGGAAGGGGAAGTGGTCTTGGTCGGCTTTGCACTGCCGCATCCTAAGATGGTGAGTTTCGCTTCACTCATTTGAAGATTTATTTTACTTTGGAGAGTTTTTCTAAAATTTTATTGCCCAAAGCTGTTTTTTTCTCGATGTGCTCGAGGACGGCTTTGACGAAAGAGTTGGACTCGAACGAACCGCGTACTTCTTCGAAGTCGGCTTCCGCTTGTTCGCGGTCTCCATCGACACCGAAACCTGTCTGGCTGTTGAGGTCGAACTCTTTGCGGGCATCGTTATAAACCATCTTATCGAGGCTTACTACCGCTGTTTTCCACTCCTCTACGGCTTTGCGAACTTGCTCCAAGGTGACGTGATCGACGTCGCAACCCCACACTTTCTCCAGTTTGTCCAATGCCCAAGTCCACTCGTACGAGTAGTAGTTAGCGTGCATCTCTACGAGACGAGCTTGCATCTCTTCGAGGGTGAGTTTTCCGCTCTCGATGTCGTCCAAGAGCCGTTTCACTTCGCCCTTGGGCGCCAAGAGACCTGCCATATCGACCCAGTTTCCAAGTCCGACAGAAGAGTCCGGACGAAGGGCTGCACGGAGTTCGTCAATGGTTGACCATTCGCTTTTCTCCAAACGGCTGATAAGGCTGTTACCCAAGAATTTCTGGATACCGATGGTGTATAACTCGCGTCCGTGGCGGAGCGAGGAGTTGCGGATCTTACAGTTCTTGTAGCCGTACACTTCGGTGTTCTCGCCGCTGAGCGCTTGGAGTTCGTCCAGCACTTCGCGTCCCCGCCACATCTTCTGTACCGTATAAGGGCTGAGGAGGTTGAAGTTGATGAGATCGAGCTTATGCGGATCTTTGCGGTTATCACGTTTCGGCCATTTCTGCGCGTCACGGATCGTACCCACGGTTCGCAGGTTAGCGCCCGGCACGAGGTAACTCTCGGAGTTGTTCTCAATGAGATACGAGAAAGGCAGGTCGGAGGTGTCCGCATGGTGGGTGTGACGTCCCATGACGAGGGAGAAAGCACCCACTTTGGACGGCCAGAGAAGATAACTGTCGCTGGTGGTCTTTGCGCCACGCTCCGCTATACCTTGGTGAATAGGACCCAGTTTGTACATGTGGTTCGACTGATTCGAACCCGATCCGGCATTGAGGAACGAGAACATTCCTGCAATGAGGAGGGTCGATTTATGGTGAGTCACCGTGTACGGACCTGCGAAGATCGCACAAGCTTCTCCGTGCATTCCTTGGCAGTTGGAGAAGAAAAGACTCTCACCTGCCGAGTAGTGTTTATCGAAGATACAGCCTTGTCCCACGAAGCACTTGTCCACCAAGGTGGAGTCACCTATTTCTACGCCTGAGGCGATGATGAAATCGGTACACTTGACACCGCTTCCCAGATGCACGGGAGCTGCTTCGTTGGAGTTGATGGTTCCGTTCTTGAGTCGGCTGACACCGGTCAGTTCGGCATAATCGCCGATCTTGACGTTCTTGATACTACCGCAGTTGAGGATGCGCACGTTGGAGCCTATATATCCATGGTCGGAAGCCTGCTCCTGAGCGTACGCTTCGATCTGTCTCTCTAACTCTTGGATCATCTTAGGCCGATGACGGTAGAGGGTGAGGATATACGCGAGACTTGCGCTCAGTTCGTTGAAGATGGGAATCTCCCGTCCGCCTCCTTCGTTCATCACCGGCACACGCACTCCGTTTCCGAACGTGCTGGTACCATCGACGAGGATAGCGTTGACGTTCTCGATACA
Organism: uncultured Bacteroidales bacterium; assembly: GCA_900319035.1. GTDB lineage: Bacteria > Bacteroidota > Bacteroidia > Bacteroidales > Paludibacteraceae > Colicola. Next base: position 42,914 of record ONMU01000009.1, on the reverse strand, counting down.
GGTGTTGTCGCCGATATAGTAGTTGGCGATGTAGTTATGGATATTATAGAGGTGCGCCTCGTTGCCCACTTCGCAGTTATGCAGCATCGCGTGATAGATACCCGTGTGGATCTTGATACCTCCGGGCAGTTCTCTCTCTTTGCCGTACACGCCTAAGCGGTTGTGTCCCGAGAAATTGGTGTGACGTACGAAGCGTGCATCAAAGCCTTCTGCTACTTCGACGTCCTCCCAATTGGTGGCTTTACAACCTTGGCTCTCCAGTTGCGCAATCTCCTGTTGCGATAATTTGCGGTACATATATAACGTTTTTTACGTTTGGTACTTAATCATTCAAGAGCATCGGCATGAGCAGCATGAGGACGTCTTCGTTCTCAACGTTCTCTACCGGCAGGATGAGTCCTGCACGAGCAGGATCAGCGAGCTTGAGCTGTACATCTGCGCTTGCGATGGAGCCGAGCAGGTCGATGAGGAATGGTGCTTTGAAGCCGATAGCCATCGGAGTGCCGTTGTAATCGCAGCTGATGGTCTCCTCTGCGCTGGTGGAGAAGTCGATGTCCTGTGCGGAGATCTTGATCTGGTTCTCGCTGAGCGCCAGACGCAGCTGTGCGGTTCCGTTGTTAGCGAAGACAGCTACACGTTTGCAGGCATTGATGATGGTCTGACGATCTACGGTCACTACGTTCTGGTTGCCCTGCGGGATAACAGCGTTGTAGTTCGGGAAACGTCCCTCAATCTGGCGGCAAACGATGATCGTGCTGCCGAACTCGAAGCGTGCGTTCTTAGCGCCGAAAGTCACTTTAACTTCCTCTTCCTCTTTTGCCAAGAGGTTCTTGAGGAGACCGGCGGGTTTCTTAGGCAGGATGAAGCTGGCAGCAGCTCCTGATTGAACGCCGGTATTGGTATAACGAACGAGGCGGTGAGCATCGGTAGCTACCATGGTCACTTTGTCCTCAGCGATGTCGAAGAAGATACCGTTCATCACCGGACGGAGATCGTCGTCAGCCGTGCAGAAGATGGTTTTCTCGATAGCACTTTGCAGGATGTTAGCCGGCATAGCGATCGAACGAGCGTCCGCCTCTGCAGCAGGCATCTCGGGATACTCGTTGCCGTTGACGCCAACGAACGAATAGGTACCGTTCTGGCTCACCATGCTTACTGCGAAGTTGTTCTCATCAATGGTGAAAGCAAGGGGTTGCTCGCTGAACTCCTTGAGGGTCTCCAACAGCAGTTTGGCAGCAGAAGCTACTTTGCCTGCTCCCTCTACGTTGTCCACCTCGATGGAAGTGCGGATAGTGGTCTCACCGTCCGAAGCCGTTAATGTCAACTCGTTGCCCGACAGGTCAAACAGTACGTCGTCCAAGATGGGCAGCGCATTTTTGTTGTTAATTACGCGGCTAACAGCCTGTAATTGCGAGAAGAGTTTAGAACTCGATACATTGAATTTCATATACGTATATTTTTAGTTTTTGTTCAACAATAAAGGTGTTCTCCTTGTGCAGTTTTGTAATAAATTACAATTTAGCGTGCAAAGATACGACTTTTTTTTGATATATGCAAGGTTTTTATCTGTTTTTTGCAAAAAATATGCCATTATTGTGCCAAAAATTTGCAAATATGAGAAAAAAGCAGTATCTTTGCAGTCGAAAATGGCGAAAATAGGTATTTTTGATAGTGGTTATGGTGGATTGACGATTTTGAGAGAGATCCGCCGAGTGTTACCTGAGTATGATTATTTGTACTTGGGTGACAATGCGCGTGCGCCTTACGGCACGCACTCGTTCGATGTCATTTATCGGTATACGCTTCAGGCGGTGAAGTACCTGTTTGAGCAGGATTGTGCGTTGGTTATCTTGGCGTGCAACACCGCGAGTGCGAAAGCGTTGAGGACGATCCAGCAAAAAGATCTGCCGGAGATAAATCTCAAATCTCAAATCTCAAATCTCAAATCTCCTAAGCACAACGTGCTTGGCGTCATCCGTCCGACGGTGGAGGCTGTGCCCGGGATTACAAAGACCGGTCATGTGGGGATCTTGGCAACTCCTGCAACGGTAAGTTCCGAGAGCTATGTGTTGGAGCTGAAAAAGCCTAACCCCGACCCTTCCCTAAAAGGAAGGGAGTTGGTTGTTACTCAACAGGCTTGTCCGATGTGGGTTCCGCTGATTGAAGCAGGGGAACATCATAGCGATGGGGCGAAGTTTTTTGTGGGCAAGTATCTGCGTGAGATCTTGGCGAAAGATCCGCAAATAGATACTTTGGTTTTGGGTTGTACGCACTATCCGCTTTTGAAAGAGAAGATTGAGGGTTGGCTTCGCTATCATGAGGAGATTGAGGAGTCGGAGTTTCCGGAAGCGATTCATACTGAACATATTCAGATCATTTCGCAAGGAACATTAGTGGCGGAGAGCCTGAAGGACTATTTGAAGCGTCATCCGGAGTACCGCGAGCAGTTGAGTTTAGGCGGCACTTGTGCTTATCAGACGACGGAGAATGCCGACCGTTTTGCGCAATCCGCGTCGCTTTTCTTGGATTCAAGGGTGCAAGCAGAGCACATCGATTTGGAGTAAAATCATACTATAGTATCGTGATAAGGAGACAACAAAAAATGACATACTCGGAGGTATGCCATTTTTTTGTGATTTTTCGATAAATCGAGTTATCGAGAGATCGAGTGATCGAAGATGATCTTATTTCTTGCAGGATCCTTCGCAGCAGAGACATTTGTAGCAGAGACCGGCGAGAGCGGCTCCAAGGAGCGGCGCTACGATGAAGAGCCAGAGCTGCGGGAGAGCCAATGCGTTCTCGGAGAAGAGAGCCTGCGAGATCGAACGGGCAGGGTTGACCGATGTGTTGGTCAACGGAATAGAGATCAAGTGGATGAGGGTCAGGGTCAGACCGATAGCCAAACCACCGAAAGCACCGTTACCATGCTTGCTGTCGGTTACACCAAGGATGACCATGAGGAAGACAAACGTCAGTACGCACTCGGTAGCAAAAGCACCCCAAACATTCGTTTGGAGATAACCACCTGCTACATCTGCAGCGGAGAAGAAATCTCCGTAACCGTTTGCAGCAAACGTACCGATCTCCATGTTGGCGGATTTAGCGATACCGAAGAGTATAGCAGCTGCTGCGATAGCACCGAGGATCTGTGCACACCAGTAGCAGAACATCTCTTTGGCGGTCATGCGACCGTTCACAAACACGCCCAAACTGACAGCCGGATTGAGATGTGCGCCGCTAATATGACCGATGCCATAAGCCGCTGCTACGATCGTCAAACCGAATGCAAGGGCAACTCCCAGAAAACCAACATGTCCAAACAGGGCTGTTCCACAACCGCCCAGAACCAAAACTGCTGTTCCGAAGAACTCAGCAGCGAATTTGTTACAACATTTCATTTTGTTTTATTATTTAAGGGTTAAACAATAAATAGCTTTTTTATCCCACCGAGCCTTCGAGGGAGACTTGAAGGAGTTTCTGTGCTTCGACGGCGAACTCCATGGGCAGTTTATCCATGACTTCCTTGGCGTAGCCGTTGACGATGAGCCCGACGGCGTCTTCGAGGGAGATGCCTCGTTGCTGGCAGTAGAAGAGCTGGTCTTCGTTGATCTTGGAAGTGGTGGCCTCGTGTTCAACGGTCGCTGTGGGGTTGGAGATGATCATATCCGGGAAGGTGTGCGCGCCGCATTTATCGCCCAAGAGGAGCGAGTCGCATTGACTGTAGTTACGCGCGTTCTCGGCGTGAACGCCCATCTTGACGAGTCCTCGGTACGCGTTCTGGCTGTGTCCGGCAGAGATACCTTTGGAGACGATACGCGAACGGGTGTTCTTGCCGATATGGATCATCTTTGTGCCGGTATCTGCCTGCTGGTAGTTATTGGTGAGCGCTACCGAATAGAACTCCGCCGTGGAGTTGTCTCCGCGAAGGATACAAGACGGGTATTTCCATGTGATAGCGGAACCGGTCTCGACCTGCGTCCAAGAGAGGCGTGCGTTCTCGTGGGTGATACCGCGTTTGGTCACGAAATTATAGATACCGCCTTTGCCGTTTTTGTCTCCCGGATACCAGTTTTGGACGGTGGAGTATTTGACTTCGGCGTCTTTGTGAACGACGATCTCGACGATAGCAGCATGGAGTTGGTTCTCATCGCGCATCGGGGCTGTACATCCCTCTAAATAAGAGAGATACGCACCTTCGTCGGCTATCAGAAGCGTGCGCTCAAACTGACCCGTGTTGCCCGCGTTGATGCGGAAATAGGTGCTCAGTTCCATGGGGCAACGAACGCCTTTGGGCACATAGACAAACGAACCATCGGAGAAGACGGCGGAGTTGAGTGCCGCATAGAAATTATCGGTGGGTGGAACGACCGAACCGAGGTATTTCTGAACGAGGTCGGGGTACTCTCGTACGGCTTCGGAGATGGAGCAGAAGATGATGCCTTTCTCTGCGAGGGTCTCGCGGAAAGTTGTTTTGACGGAGACGGAGTCCATGACGGCGTCCACCGCCATGTTACCTGCTAACGCTGCCCGTTCTTCCAAGGGAATACCGAGCTTGTCGAAGGTCTTCATGATCTCGGCGTCGATCTCATCATTTACCATTTGGCCATTTATTGAGCCATTTGGAGATTTGGCCTTCGTTTTTGGAGCCGCGTAATAGGAGATAGCTTGAAAATCAATCTCAGGAATGTTGAGATGTGCCCAAGTGGGGACTTGCATCGTCTGCCATTTGCGGAAGGCTTTGAGTCGGAACTCAAGGAGCCACGCGGGTTCGTGCTTCTTCGCAGAGATCAGCCGAACGATGTCTTCGTTCAGTCCCGCCGGTACAATATCGGTTTCCACATCGGTGGTAAAGCCGTATTTGTACTCCTGTTCCGTTATGTCCTTGATAATTTCTTCCATAAATGGTCAAATGACCTGATAAATAGTACTTGGTACATGACCAAATCGTAAATTAAAAGAGCCACCCTTGGTCGGGCGGCTCTTAGAGGCCGGTAGCGGAGTCAAACCGCTCTAAACGGTTTTGCAGACCGCTGACTAAGTCGCTCATCCAACCGGCCGGTCGCGTTCGGCAACAAGTGTGCAATGGTTTATACCGCTCCGCTAAATAAACGGGCAACTTGTGCCTCCGCTCTTCGGTCCACAAACACTCCGTTGGTTTGCGTCCCGATTTTTTACCGATTAAAGCATCGTTTGGGATGTTTTAATCGGAGAGGAGATTTCCCGAAAACTACATGAGTTGCAGCGCAACGAAATCGTTTATCGGCGAAATCGACGACAAAAGTACTGCTTTTTTTTGATATACGCAAATTTTAGAGGCAAAATTTATCAAAAAAACGCAATTTTATGCAAATTTAGGGGGTAGAGGAGCTTTTTCTGGACTAAAATACATAAAAAATGCAAAATTTTGCTTCTTCATTTTCCAAATTCAATTATTTTTTGTAACTTTGCACGCAAATTTGAAAGCCGATGACAAAATACATCTTTATGGCGGAAGAAGGTGAGCATGTGTTGCTTGACCAAGTCCGCGAACAATTGGGTCTCGACCTTAGTGACGCCACCCTCGTATATACGGGCGTGGGCGCGATAAATATTATTAGGAGCCTGCAGGATCTGGATCGTGAGGCGGAAGTGTATAATATCGGCTATGCCGGTAGTGCTAATTTTGATTTGGGCTCGTGGGTAGAGGTGACGGAAGTGAGGCTGAATCACCCGAACGTGACGTACCCGGAACCGGAGTTGAAGTTAGAGCCCATAGGACTTCGCCATCAGCAGGTGAAGCAGGCTGTTTGTTACTCGAACTGCGATTTTGTGCTGGCTTCGGATTACAAGGACTGCGTGTTCGACATGGAGTTGGCTTTTATTGCGGCTTTGGGCTTTAAGCATCTGCATAGTTTGAAGCATGTGAGCGATAACCTCTCGCTTCACGCGTATCACGATTTAACTCATGGCGTAGAATGACGACAATCTATTTAAAACCGCATAAGGAGGAGTCTCTGAAACGTTTTCACCCGTGGGTGTTCAGCGGCGCTATCTCACGCGTGGTGTTGGACGCATCGCATAAGGCATCTGCTCCAGAGGAGGGCGAGATGGTGGTGGTTCGTTCGTCGGCGAACGAGGTGTTGGGTGTCGGTCATTGGCAGGTCGGTTCGATAGCTGTGCGGATCTTGGCGTTCGGCGTGGAGCGTTTGGAGAAGACTTTCTGGCGTGAACGGATCGCTGCGGCTTACCGTGTGCGTGAGTCCATTGGACTGATCCGACCGGATAATAACACGTTTCGTCTGATCCACGGAGAGGGCGATTTTCTGCCGGGTCTGATCGTCGATGTGTATGCCGACACCGCCGTTGTGCAGGCTCATTCGGTGGGTATGCATGTGTGCCGGATGGAGATAGCGGAGGCGATTATTGCCGAAGTGGAGCAAGTGAAAGCGGTGTATTACAAATCCGACGATACCTTGCCGTTCAAGGCTCCGATAGAGGGAGAAAAAACAGGCTGGTTGATTAATGACCAAATGGTAAATGACCAAATGGTAAATGCCCAAATGGCCAACGACGAATACTGGTCCGAGGAAAACGGTCTCTCGTTCCGCATCGATTGGTTGCGGGGTCAGAAGACCGGCTTTTTCATTGACCAGCGGGAGAACCGCGCGTTGGTGGAGAGGTATGCTAAGGGCAAGGATGTGCTGAATATGTTTTGCTATACCGGCGGTTTCTCGTTGTACGCGCTGCGAGGCGAAGCGAGGACGGTCGATTCGGTCGATGTGAGCCAGAAAGCGATTGATTTGGTCAATATCAACGTGGCGCATAATTTTCCGGATGACCCTCGTCACCATGCTTATGCGGCGGACGCGTTTGATTTTCTGAGCGAGCAAAGGGAGAAGGGTAGTACGTACGATCTGATCATCTTGGATCCTCCGGCTTTTGCGAAACACAGGGATGCGGTCAAGAATGCGCTTCGCGGCTACCAGCGGATCAACGCGAAAGCGATTGAGATGATTCGTCCGGGAGGTATATTGTTCACGTTCTCCTGTTCGCAGGCGGTGGATAAAGAGGCATTCCGTTTGGCGGTTTTTTCAGCGGCAGCGCAGGTCGGAAGGAAGGTGAGGATCCTGCATCAGTTGCATCAACCGCAGGACCATCCGATCAATATCTACCACCCCGAAGGCGAGTACCTGAAAGGCTTGGTACTATACGTGGAATAATTCGTTAAACATTAAACAATAAACATTAAACATGCAACTGGTTGCATTCGATACGGAGACCACGGGTCTCGATGTGCAGAAAGAACATATTATCCAGCTTTCGCTGGTGAAGTTTGACACCGATAACTGGTCGGTTCTGGACACGCGTGATTGGTATATCCTGCCGGAAGGTGAGTTCACTATTCCGGCTGAGGCAGAGGCGGTGCATCATATCTCGAAGTCCTTTTTGGAGGAGCATGGTGTGGGGCTCAGAAGCGTGTATGATGACCTGATTGCGTTCACCAAGGGCTGCGATCTGCTGTCCTATAACGGCAATGGGTACGATGCGCCGATCCTTCATTATAACCTCAAGCGTCTGGGGCTTGGATTTGATTTTGAAGGCCGGACGTGGTATGATGCCTTGCTGTTGGAGCGTATTCACACGGCAGGCATGGTGGATGAGAACGGCGAGAAAGTGCATAATAACCTGACGGCTGCTTATACACGTTATTATGGTCATCCGTTCGAGGGTGCGCATAATTCGTTAGACGATGTGATGGCAACGATTGAGGTGTTCAAAGCGCAAGTGGCAGCGCACGGCTGGCAATGGGCGCAACGTGATGAGTTCGGGTTTATCTGTTTCGACCGTTGGTTGACGAAGAAGGGTGGTTTTTATTATCTGACTCAGGGCGCACATAAGGGTGAGTCCATCGATTCGATGCTCCGTATTGACCGTTCGTACTTGGAATGGATCGTGGATAAATGCAAATGGACGGACGACCAGACAAGGGACATCATCGCGCCTTATTTGGGTCGTTATACTTCTCCTTTTACGCCCATTGCGACTCCTCAGACGCCGGTTTCCAACCCAACTCCGAGTACGCCGTCTCGTGGCAAAAAACGTCCAAAAGGGACTATTACAGACGCCGATTTGTGCCTTTTTTGATAAAAAAGAATCTTTTTGAGCACTTTTTTGCCCGAAAATTTGGTCAATTCAAAAAAAAGTAGTACCTTTGCAGCCGCTTTTCAGTTGGACCGCATGGTTTCCCCTCGGGAGGACTGCTAACAAAGTGATAGTCCGACCGAAGAGCGTAGCACAATACGCGGAACGTCCTTCCGATGAAACGGAAGGAGTGGCCTCCGCCGAGAAAGGTTTCGAGTATTAGTGCAAGCGGCGCGGAGTAGAGCAGTGGTAGCTCGTCAGGCTCATAACCTGAAGGTCGGTGGTTCGATCCCGCCCTCCGCAACTAAAAAAATCTCATGTACACTTGCGTATATGAGATTTTTTTTGTACTTTTGCACCGAAATTCGAACCCATTATGAAAAAACGTTTCTTTTTAGGCCTTTTCTGTCTGTTGGTTTTCGGCGTTCAAGCCGCCGAGCGTGTTACCTTGGAGCAACTGCAATCCGATTGGAGTCGGTACGCCGACCGGATGGTGACGGTGACGACGCCGTTGGTGGTCTGCGGCAGTTTCTATGACTCGCTGATTTTGGCGCCTGAGCGTCTGTACTGCCCGGAGGAACGAGCCGTGGGTTTGGCGGATGGTGACAGTACTGCGTATTGGCAGATCGTTCGGGCTAATCGCGCCAATTCGATCTGTGTCAATTGTCGCAATCAGTATTATAAGGTACGCACGGGTGATCGCGTGCGCGGGTTCACAGCGCGCGTGACGGGTGAGAGGAAACTGGTGACAGGGCAGGGTGTTAAGACTTCTCATGCGCCTATCGATAAGCTGCCGAAACCCAAGAAAGGCGAACTGCGGGTAGTGGGTGCGAATATAGAGAATTACTTCGCGGAATTAGGCGGCTATGCGACGAAGAAGATGACGCCTGAGCGTCAGGCGCTGAAGACCCGAAAACTGGTAGCAGCCATGAGGGCGATGAAAGCCGATGTCTTTGCGCTTTGCGAGATGCAGGTGGGCGATAAAGCACCGCAGATGTTGTTAGAGGCGCTCAATAAAAAAGGCGGACATTATGCGTTTGTGACGATGAAGATGGAGAATATGGATCGGATCGGAGGCTGTTTCATTTATGACACGCGTCGGGTCAAGCCGTACGAGCAGCCTCTGTCGGCGTACCGCGATACCACGAGTCATTACTATGCGCGGATGTATGCACAGGCTTTTGAGGAGATCGCTTCCGGCAAGAGGCTGATTGTCAGTCTCAACCACCTCAAGTCCAAACGTCCCGGTAGGACACATTATGACACGAACCTCAAACGGATGGACAATACCGATTCGTTGTTGCTGATGTTGCCCGTAGCGGTGGAGCGTTTTGATGATCCGGATGTTCTGCTGTTGGGCGATTACAATTGTTATACGCAGGAACAACCAATTCAGACGATCGTTCGTGCGGGATATGAGGACCAGCTGATGCGTTTCTGTCCGGATGACTATTCGTATGTCTTTAAAGGGGAGATGGGTTATCTGGATCGTTGTTTTGCGAACCATTCGATGGCTGCGCAGATCGTTCGTGTGCGTCCTTGGCACGTCAACGCCGATTGGTATTACTCGCACGGAGCGTTTAAGATGAAGGACAAATCCCTCCACCGCTATGCCGACCATGAACCCATAATCGTGGATATCAAACTACGATAGTTTGGACACTTCGTGTCTTGTTTGGGAGTTTGAGCACTTCGTGCTTCGTTTGAGAGTTAGAACGATTATAAACAAGATTTTGAAAAAATCCAAACCTTCAAACCTCATCAAAAAACGGGCAGTTATCGAAACTGTCCGTTTTCTTTGGGGACCCCGCAAATTTTAATTTGTGGGGAGAGGAGGACGCACGACAATTACACGAATTACGTAGTAATGAAGTCATTGATCGTCGCGTCCGACGAGTGACCCCGCTGGGGCTCAAACCCAGAACCTTCAGAACCGGAATCTGACACTCTATTCAATTGAGCTACGGGGCCGGTTTTATTCTTTCTTCAATCTTCTGCAGTGCTTGCATTCACCGTACACAAACAGCGAATAGTGCTGCAGGTTGAAATTGGAGTATTTACGCGTCTGTATGAGTCGGTCAATCGCCTTATCGTGGATGTCCGAGACCCTTCCGCATTTCTGGCAGATGATCTGCATGTGGTTTTTGACGCCGGTGATCAACTCATATTCGGTAGCTGCTCGTCCTCGCTGGCGGTTCGTGGCGTGCAAGATCTGCGCGGAGAGGAACAAGTTCAGTGCGTTATAGACTGTTCCGACGGATATACGCTCCGCTTGGCAAGCTTTCGCCAACTGGTCGGCTGTGAAAGGCTGCGGGAGGAGGCACACTTGCTCCAAGACCATCTCACGAACCGTGGACACGCGCATGTTTTGTTCGGCGATATAGGTGTTGAGCCGTACGAGCGCTGCGTCGTATGGATTATTGCTTTTTTCCATTAGATCGCTTTGATATATGCGCGATGCCGTTTATGCTGCTTATGGTCAAACTGCATAAAGAAGGACAGCACTTTGGTGTTCGTCTCTAACATGCTGGTGGTCTCCAGTTTGCGGATACCGTACTGGTTGATGAGGGGTATCTGGTCCTGCAGGAACAGGGCGTTGACACCTTTGTCCTGATAGTCCGGTCTGACCGCAATCAGCAGGAAGCTGAACGACTCCATCTGTTTGGCTTTCAGCGCTTTGAGCAGGTAGTACCATCCCAGCGGGAAGAGCTTACCGCCACATTTGCGCAACGCCGGCGCGATATCCGGCATACCCAAACCGACGCCCACCAACTCCTCTTTCTCGTTCACTACCAAGGTTACGAAATCGAAGTTCAAGAACTGGAAATACATATCCTTGTAGTAGTTCTTCTGCTTGACGGTCATGGGCTGGAAGTTGTATAACTTCTGGTACGCCGCATCGATGACGTCCATGTACTCGATGCCGAAACGCTTGACCAGTTCGCGCGAGTTCTTCACCTTGACGGTATGTACGTGGTAGCGCTGCTTCACCATCTCCGCCAACCGCTCGATTCGCTCAGGTACCGTCTTGGGCGGGAACACTTGAAGTTCGATCCAATCCGCCTCTTTGGTCAACCCGTATGCCTCCACGTGCTTGACGTAGTACGGGTAGTTGTACAGCGAAGCCATGACAGCGAGGTGTTCGTAACCCTCCAAGAGCAATCCTTCGTGGTCAAAATCCGTGAACCCGACCGGTCCGTTGAGACCGTCCATGCCACGCTCTTTGCCCCATGTGACGACTGTGTCGAGCAAGGCCTTGCTGACCTCCAAATCATCGATGAAATCGAACCATCCGAAGCGTACGTGCTTCGTGTTCCATTTCTCGTTGGCTTTGCGGTTGATGATACCGGCGATACGTCCGACGGGTTGACCGTCACGATACGCCATCCAAAGCTGGTACTCGCAAACCTCCAACGCAGGGTTCTTCTCCTGATCGAAGCAGTTCATCTCGTCAAAGAACAAGGGCGGGCAGTAATACGGACAATCGGCATACAAATCATTAGCGAACTGAATAAACTTCTCCAGCTCTCTTTTTGTGCCTATTTTACGTATTTCTACTGCCATAAGTGGAGCATAGGGGAGTCGAACCCCTGACCTCAACATTGCGAACGTTGCGCTCTACCAACTGAGCTAATACCCCTCGCTTGCATCAGAACTTCGCGTGACTCGTGACTATGTCACTCGATTACGCCTTCGTTCTGTGCTACGCTCTTAGTTCGGACTATCGTTTTACTAGCAGTCCTCACTAGTATTTTAAGGAACCGATTAAAATGCTAGCGCAGCGATATTTTAATCGGAGAGCGAGAGCACGGCGAAGATTCATATGAGCGACGTCGTCGCGAATCGTATTGAGCCGTAGCTCGCGCGAGTGGAGCTAGCGGGAGTCGAAAATTGCTTTTGGCAATAATCGTGCCCTTTAGGGCTAAGCAATAATCGTACCCTTTAGGGTTAAGAACCCGCGCGGGGAGTCCCCCGATTGCTTCACTTTCGGTGGAGCTAGCGGGAGTCGAACCCGCGTCCAAACAAGGAATACTTATGCTTTCTACACGCTTATCTTGGCCTTCATTTTCGTCCGGCGGCAAGACCCAAGCCACCAACCACCGGCTTATCTGCTAAATCTTCGGCATCGCATCGCAGCCTGCAACACCTATTCTGTGTATTCCTGCGCCACTATATCCTTTCAGCCCACAGACTCGGCTTGGAGTGACGTCTCGTTCAAGCGCCTTGCGCCCGAATACGCCGATCTACTATACTTCAATCAGGCAGCGAGAGCATAAGTTCTTTCGCCAGTTATATTTTGATGCGAGTTAACGAGCGTTGCATCATTGCTCGGCGTGCTTACACAACCATTCTACCTGCTGTCAAAACCAGATAGCCCCGAAAAAACGTGCAAAGGTACTACAAAAATTCCGAATGTGCAAGTTTTTAACGAAAAAATTCACTTTTTGAACCATTTTTGGCCTTTTTGGACCTCCTAAATAAAAAACCGGAGCCCAAAAAGCTCAGATTATTTCCAGAACTGCGCCAAATGCTTGTAATTTAACAGCCATACCTCTCCGGCTGTATTCTCGAAATCACCGGTATATACTACTGCCATGCGAGCAATCGGAGTCCCTGTCCATTCCGGTAGTTTGCGCAAGGTCTTCTCGAATGTTGCCTGATAGGTCATTGCTGATTTTACCTCTATAGCATATAGTTGCCCTTCCTCTTTGACGAGTATGTCCACTTCATTTTGATGGTTGTCCCGATAGAAGAACACATTCCCCTCTTTGCCTTGGTTCGCGCGATGTTTGAGACATTCCATAACAATCATATTCTCAAATATCGCCCCGCGCATCTTATCTAACTCCAATTGACGAGGCGACTCGATGTCCAATAAATAGCACGCCAAGCCCGGATCATTAAAATAGAGTTTAGGCGTTTTGACGATTCGTTTGGATATATTCTCATAGTATGGGGGTAACAATGTCACCAAATACGAGGCCTGCAAGACTGACAACCAATGATTAATTGTATTTTTGTCGACTCCCACCTCTGCTCCGATCTCAGTAGCATTGAATAACGATCCTATTCGCGCTGCACAGAGTTTCATAAACTTCATGAATTGCATTTGATTCTTGATCTTCAGCAAATCGCGCACATCTTTCTCTAAATAGGTCTTCACGTAACTTGGATAAAACAAGCGAGCAACATTCTTGCCTGCACAAACGGCTGGGTATAATCCATCATACATCTGCAGATTCGCCTCCTTTGTGCTTTCATTCGTCTCTTCCAATGACATAGGCAACAACTCATATACTCCCGCACGACCGGGCAATGACTCGGTCAAGCCTTTCAGCAGTTCCAGATTACTGCTTCCTGTCAGGAAGAATCGTTTCTCGGGGTGGTTATCAACGATTCCTTGTATATAGTCTAATAACGCAGGAACCTTTTGTACCTCATCTATGAACATTCCCTCCGGGTGTTGGTTTAGGAATGCAACAGGGTCTTGCTCTGCAAATGTACGCACATGCAAATCCTTCATACTATATTGCTTGTATTCCGGAAAGAGATGCTTCAATATAGTGGATTTGCCGGACTGACGAGGACCGGTAACGGATAGTACCGAAAAATATTGCGCAGCCTCTTTTAGAAGCTCCTCCATCTTACGCGGTATGTAAACATTGCTGGATGCCATAATAGCCGTTCGTTAAATTCCGCTGCAAAGATACAACTTTTTTTTGAAACCACCAAATTTTTCAATATAATTTCGTACAATTCGTGAGTTAGACTCACTATTTGTACGTATTTTGTCTCCTTTTTTGTCTCATTTTAGGCCATTTTGGACCACCTAAATAAAAAACCGGAGCCGTAATAGCCCCGATTTTCTATCCATTCATCCATTCAACGTTCGCTTCTTGCGGCGGAGATAAACGACGCCGCAGAAAGCGAGTGCCATCAGCATCAGCGGCCAGAGGACATCTCCGAGGGGATCTTCAAACGGGTCCGTTGTTTCCTCCGCTCCGTTACCACTGGTACCGCTACCACTACCACCGATGCGCCGCGGACCACGTGAATGATTCTCCGTTGTATAAACACCACTTACTGCTGCCATAGGCAGCGTTGAACCTGACCGCATCATCACCGAGCCGGTGGAGCTCATTGTGAGAGTCGGCATCTCGGCGTAGTGTTGACTGTACTGGATTCCTCGTCTCTGAGGTTGGTACGTCGTACCGAATGTTGCCGCTTGAGCAACATTCAGTACGCAGATGATACTTACTAAAATCGCTATAATTTTTGTTGCTTTCATATTCCGGTCTCCTTTAGCGTAAAACGGTACGTAACGTTATGGCTTTTCCTTCAGCGATCACACGAATGTTGTATACACCTTGTGTCGCGATACTAAACGATGCGATATTGCTGAGTTTCTCGCTGCTTTGCAGTAACCGACCGTTCATATCGTAGATATAAACTGCGCTATTATCAGGTAATCCGCGAAGCGTCAGCATATTTTCATCGCTGTAAACACCAATAGTAGTGGTCCAATCTCCTCCGGGGGTGTTGGAGATATTAGTAGGTACTTCTTCTTGTTTGAGCACAGCGTTGATAGCAAAGCGGCTATCGAAGCGACCTGCAGCGGTTATGAAGGAGTAGTCTCGAACTAAAAGGTCAGTCGTGACACCTGTCGAGTAGTCAATCAACCACAAATGCTCTAATGCGCTAACATCGTTCTCTTCGTTCAACGCATATACATGTTCACCACCAACGGTTGCGATATAACCCATCGGGATCAATTCGCCAATTGCTTCTTCGTTGAGCAAGTTGTACGCTAGGGCTGTTCCACTTGCGAATGTATAGGTCTTTTGTACGTTGTTACCTACGAACCACTGCTCTACATCTTCGAAATCTTTGAGCCCGCCATCGTAAGACTCATGTATGATCAGACCTGCTTTACCTTCTTCGGCTTCACCTGTGCCATGAAGCATAATGTCCAAACTGATCTCCGGTTTGGCTTTAGGAACTGCTCCAAAGCGTGCTGGCGCAAGGGTCGCTTGCGGGCGGTCACCACCCATATGGAAAGTACCGGTTGCACCTTCTGCAAATTGGAAGAAGAAGGTGGAGAAGGCCGGTATTGTATAACCCTTCACCAACTCGTGGTGATAATCGTTGTACGTGTCGTAGGGCACAGTGATGAATCGTGCCGAAGTCTCTTTCCACTCGTATGTACCGTCCCATTGACCGGCTTCTATATGCTGTACGAAGTCTCTCTTCACAATCATACTTGTGTCGGTTACTGCCTTGTACTCTGTGAGGTATGGGTTACCGATGAAGTTCCAACCTACGTTGTTTGCCGTTTGTGTACCGGCCTCATACGCGCTCTTACCATGATATGTAACGGTTACTCCCGGCGAGTTTTCTGCATCTGTCGTTATATCTCCGGTGATAACCGGGAAGCGGATGATTGCTATAGGACGTCCGCTGGTCTTCGGTTTGGCGGTAATCTCATAACCGATACCGGCGAAGAAACTGCCTTGTCCCTCTTCATCTCCGTACCATGTCCAACCGCTCACACCATGACCACTTGCACGAAGATTACCATCATAATGCTTCACCCATACCGGGAAATCTTCACTACCCGTTTCGTCCGTTACCGTTGACAGTGCCACATCATACGGCATGGAGAACATATAGTATTTGCGGTTGTCGATGTAGAAGTCATAATACAACTTATTGGCAGCAGGCAGGTCAATCGTAACCGCTCCTTCCACGCACAAGTCCGGATAGCGGAAAGATTCTTTCTCATCCAAGAAACTATAACCGCCGCGCATGTAGATATTCCTTGCCGCGAAGTTATTGGTAATCTTAGCCTTACCGCCCGGATAGATATAGACGTCATTGAAGTCACCGGAAGCCGTCCCTGTTGTCAGACGTCCACCATTTCGGATAATCACATCAGTTAGTTTGGCTACTTTGTTTTTCTCTGAAGCATTAGCACCTGGTACCGCGCCACGCAAATCTGCTTCCGTCTTCGCATCCGAAACGATCAGAGGTATTGCCAATGCTATCTGTTTTGCAACACTGCTTTCTGTTGCCGTAAAAATCAATGTCTTTGCCGGATTGCTTTGCAAACCGCTGATAGTAGCAATCTTATAAATATCGCCGCCTAGACTCGTCAACGTTACATTCGCGGCATCGCCTCCATCAATTCGCACTTGCGGACTAGTTGCACTACCTCCATTCGGATAACTTACCACTATCGCGTTAGTGCCCCATTCCATAACTTTCAATGACAACGGCTTTACTACTTCCATACTCAATAAACGGATCTCTGCCGAGCCACTTGAGTACAAGCCCCATAAAGTAGAACCGGCATTCGTCCATACCTTAAGCGGATAGGCGTTATTAGGATTGCTCATAGTATATTTTACGTCTCCGATACCGCTTACCGAGGTTGCTGTCTGAGTGAACAACCATTGGTAGTTTCCTCCCAAATTGGTCGATGAACCATTCGTATCTCCTTTCTTACCAATATTAGTGCTGGATAAGGCATTGTTCGCCCATAGAGCAGCATTAGCCATGTTCGGGTTGTTCGGCATAGCCAGTTGAACAGAAATATTGTTCAATGTGCTGGCATACAGGCTATATGCATTCGTGTTATCACAATAAGCTGTCGTCGGACTACTCGTGTTATCCACACGGATAGCTACAGGCGCCGGGTTTCCGGTTTCGGACATGTCTGCCGGTAAAGCATACCACTGATTGTCATCGTGCTTAACCGCAATCACAAAGTCAGCCGGCAGGTGTCGACCGATGATGTCTTGCGTTAACACAACCGTTTTGGGCTTCGCTCCTCCTACGCTCACAGTGATACCCGTCAGCTTGTCCAGACCGTCTTCGGTGTCTCCTGCATCCGGAGTATAGAAGATATACGCGTTTGCGCTTATCACTCCGTTTACGTCGGTGGTGACAGCTGTACCATCAGCGTTCTTAATTGCGAACTTGGACGGCAGATCGGGGAACGTCAATGGTGTGTTCGGTGTCAGACCGTTACCCGTTATCTCAATGTAATCCTGCGAACGGACGGTTTTGCTTGCCGTCGATGTAATAAATATCGGTGTTCCCGTTGTAGCCAAATGCGGCGTCAGCGTCAACTCCGAACAGCTGAAAGCATACTTCGTATATTCCATATGAGTAGCCGAAACGGTGATTTCTATATCGCCATCTATATTAGCATGGTGAATAGTTAACATCGCTGTACCACCATCAACTTCCCATTCATAATCTGCTCCAGATCCTTCTGTCATCGGACTTCCGCCCATCGTAACAGAAACAAGGGTCATATCCTTGTAATGTGCTTGCATTGTGAACATAGCACTAAATCCATCCTTTTCGCCTTTGGTAACGGTAGTTGGGTTACCAATTACTCCTGCTACGCCACCTTCGGTTAGAATGTAACTGATGCTACGTTTCTGATAGAAATTAGCGGTAATAGTAGCAGATTCCGTTGCTGTAAGTTCCGTAGTTGGATCATCAGCAGCATCAACTATAGCTACATCTTCGTCACTACTAACCCAGTTCACGAAATCGTAACCGTCATTAGGCGTCGCAGTAATATTGCCGATGTAGCCATCTGCTGTAGCAAAGTCCATCTCTGCACTGCTATTGTCATCAAAGACCACACTACCACCTGCAGCAGGCGAAGCTACTAACCTTATTGTACTCGGATTGCTGCAATATGTCGGTGTAACCGTTTCCTTGTAAAGAAGAATAGGGTATGTACTGCTATTTGAGTAAAATAACTTATTTGTTTCGTCAAAGCTTAAATAGGAATCATTATATTTGCTATTATAGTAGTAGTGACAATTTAAACTCCAAACACCGGCAGAAACGGTTATTCTATATGGATCATCATCATCATATGCATTCCCCCACCAATCGGTATAGGCAATATCTAAATAATTATTGGTCGCATTAATGACATCTTGTATTCTCCAGTTATCTTCGCTACCCGATATCGTATAACACCAACTAGGATTAATGGCTGCAACACTATATTTGCCAGTTGATGTTTCATCAACCAAAGCACTTGCCAACTTATGAGTTGAGGTGCTATAATCATCAGAACTGGATTTTAAGATATAATTATGACCACTATAATTAGCAACGATAAGGTATTTGCTACCACTTGTTAAACCTTCTGTCCCGATAGATGTTACTTTCGTATATTCACCTTTAGCAAAAACAGCGTGCAGAGTAGTAGCTCTTGAAGGATAGTAAGTATCACCTGCTTTACCTACAATTGTAGGAGCTGTTGTCGTTGGATCATCTACAGCATCTTCTGCCCATCCATAGAAACCCCAACCCATTGAAGCCATAGAAACGGATGGACTTGCAGCCGGCAGTACTACTCCTGCCTCAACACTTCCTTCCGTTTCGGATGCAGTCCCACATGTTCCGCCTTCGGCATCAAAAGTAACCGTATAGGCGGATGTGTTAGCATAAGTACAAGATATGTAATAACATTTTACACCTTTAGCAATACTGGTGACAGTGACCTGCAATACGGTACCTGACGCAGTCGAGGAGTTTGATATAGTAACATCTGATGTCCCATTTAAAGAGCCGGAACCGACTGATGTGTCCCCAACCTTAAGAGTAATAGTTCCCGCTGTATCGCCAAATCCACCAAACTTTGCACTAAACGCAGTAATGTTTTTACTGGATGGTAACGTCATCGTAAAAGTAATGCTTGTAGCTGGTGCTTTTGAACTTCCTACTTGAGAATAAGTGGACTGTTGTGTGTAAGAACTAGTCCCTACAGTTGTAATAGTCCATGTATTGCCTTGTGAATCGTCACCTGTTACAGAAGCTGAATTAATTTTAACGTTTTCGTTACCAAACTCAATTGTTCCCGTCTTGGCTCCCCACGCACTTACACTCATTCCAAGCAGCATCAGTACTACTGCGCAAATGGTTCTCATAACCGAATTGGTATTTATCATATTTGTCTTCATAATAAATTCTCCTTTCATTTTTCAATTTTCATTTTTCAATTCGATTATTATTCTTCTACTGCCCAAACAGCATAGAACGTCTTGCCGTTATAGGTTTCTGTATTTATATCCGCATCCGGTAGGAACCAGTATTCTGCTCCTGCGGTGGTTAAATCACTCACACTCGGAGCTTCGCCTGTACCATTCATATAATCCGCAACTTTGCTATAGTCGCTTCGTATCCATCCCATCAAATGTAAGTGTGTCTTCTCGCAACTGTTACCCGTCCCCGGCACGTCCACATCGTCATGCGTCGGTGTCTTCTTCGCATGACTTACCACGCCGGTCGTTACTGTCGAAATCAGTACTCCCGTCGCAGCCGTATAGCCATCACCGCTATTTGCAAAGTCAGACTTGTTATGTATCAAATCCACAAACGTTACGGTCGGCAGCGGTTTAACCGTTACTGAAATAGATGCTGTTTTAGTCTCGTCTGCAGTATACTTGATACTTACAGTTTCTGTTCTATTGACAGATATATCTACTTCAGCCCTACCACCGGTTATCTTCAACTTGTTATACGAATCGTAACTATTCAATTGACAATAATTCGGTGTTGCTACTTGCCCGAATGCTTTCGAAAGAATGTCCGTCGGATCAAAGATGACGTTTACGTATTTGATTTCTCCAACATAGACGCTGACCGAGGCCTCCGCCAACGAGATACTATTCAGCGTCTTGGGTGTCCAAGTAGCTGTATAAGTAACATCGCTTGCAGGCATCTTACTTTCCGGAGTAACATTCCAGCCTGCGAAGTTATAACCTGCCCTCGTAACCGTCGGAACGGTGATAGCAGAGTTATATACTACCGATGAACTCGGTGTACCTGTTGCTCCTTCTGCAGCGCCGGTTCCTTCTACGCTCACTGTTCCACCAGCTAAATCCCACGTCAGCGTGTAACTATTGATGCTCCACTTCGGCGTCAAGGTCGTCGTGCTATTCGGTTGATCCCATACATGCGCACTCGAAAGCGTGCTCGTACCGGCGTTATAGTTATAGTACGTAGTCGAACTATACTCCCAACCGGTAAACGTATAACCCGTTCTGCTCGGTGCAACGACGTCTCCGCTGCCTTTCTTCGTGGTCGGCATAGCGGCATTGTAGGTCGCCGTCACTACTTGTTCGCCAACAGAACTCGTCTCGTCGGTTGCAGCTAACGTCACGTCATAGTTCTTAGGCGACCAAATAGCGTACAGATCAACGATCTCTCCATCGGTCGAACTCAGGTTACTTGCACTTGCTCCATCTGTATATGCCACACCTCCGTCCGCTGTGAGTGCCCAACCAGCGAAATCATAACCTGCTAAGCTGAATCCGTTTGCCGTCAATGCTTTGTTCTCATCATAATCGAAGCTCTGGTCGCTCATCTTCCCGGTTGCTGTGCCTAAGTAGTTCTCATCGTTGTCGTTAAACCGTACGGAATAACTAATCGGAGTCCACTTAGCGTACAGGGTCTTACTTTCGCCGCTTACTACATCCGAAGCGAAGTTCCATTGATTCGTGCAACCGACTTCTTTGTACCAACCGCCAAACGTATAACCCGTTACGCTCTCTGCGTAACTCGGATCGGTAGCCTTACTGCCGTTGTTTACAAATTGTGCAACAGGTGCGCTGCTTCCGTGACCATTCAAGTTGAAAGTCACGCTTCGCGGAGTGACGGTGACTACGTCGCTATACTGGTAAGTTCCATCCGACTTGCCATTCTTGACATACGAACGGAAGTATATCGCATTGCCTGCGCTGAACGAACCGGTTATAGAACCGGTGAAGGAAGTCACCTCACCTTCGTCGTCAACTTGTACCTTTATGCAGTTAGCCGCAGCGGCTCCTGTGCCTTCCACTAACTTCAAGTCTGCCGCTGCACTTACGCTGCTTGACCAAACAAATCCGTAATCGGTGTATGAGCAATCCGCGTGACCTGTGCTTGCACCGGTTGCTTTCACAGCAATGCTACTTGCCGAGAATGTTCCCTCAGCATCCACTGCTGCCGTTCCTGCTATCGGATTAGCCGAACAAATACACTCAACCTTCGGGTCACCATAAACTATACCACCTGTCTTTTTATAAAATACTGGATACCAATAGTATTGATTTGTATTGAGCCCGTGATTCTTTTCATATGCTGCAAAACGTGGATTGCTTTGATTCCAACAAATTTTACGTGAACTGGTCTGGTTATTTGCTATTTGTGCGCGATCTTCGTCTGCATCATCTTGAATTGTTGTAATGGTCCATGAACTATTAGCTGTAAGATCAGTAGAAGTACTCAAAGAATTACTACTATTCCAGTTTAAATAGTCGTCGCCATTTTTAAATGCGACACCGGTACTATTATATCCTGTAACGATTGTCCATTCTTTAGTCGCAGCAGGTGTCGTAGTAAACTCCGCTCCTGTTCCATATGGTGAATTAGTAAAACCATCTAACTCAGTTCCCGTTATTCCAGGTGTAGTTATATGATCAATCTGAGCAATTACTACAATATCATCCACAGATACGGAAGTTGTTTTTACATAAGTCACAGGTGTACTCTCATCGCTTTCTTTCTCCCATACAGCCCAGAAGGTCTTATTGCTGGCATCTTTGGTGCCCGAAGCTGCCACAATATGTCCGCTGGGCGATGCTTTGTAGCTCTCTTCAACCCATCCTGCAAAATGATAGTGTATTCCTTCGCAACCGGTTCCTTCACGGTCGCCGGCTGCTATATCGCCCGGATTCGGTACCTCATAACCGGTGCCCGCTTTAGTAACACCTATCGCGTAATCCTCCCAAGCATCCACACCTTCGTGCATAGCCGTCATATAGATATCTTCGTATTGTCCTGTTCCGCTCAGCGTCACTGTCTTCGTTGTTGCATTCGTACTCGTGATAGACACAGTAGCGCTGTGCGAACCAGCTGCGGAAGGAGTATAGGTCACCGTAACCGTGGTGCTTCCTACCGTTCCGGTGCTCGGCGTCAATGAAGTTCTATCTACAGAGAACATCGCTGCGTTCGTACCGCTGACAGCCAAACCGATATTGCCTTGTAAGTAACTACCGCTTACATCAAACGACATCTCATAGGAACCGTCCACTTTCTTAGTACCGAACGCACGGCTCGTCTCGCTCACCGTGATCACCGGAATATGTAAAGTGGTAAAAGAAATCTCTGTGCCATAAACTGTTTTGCCGTTCACCGTTGCATAAGGACGCGCATAATAAGTAGTAGCTGCTGTTAGTCCTGTCAGATCCACGTAGTAGCTGCTTACGTTCGTTGAAGCGTCTGTGCCTTTCTGCTGCGCATTGCCTGTCGGGTGTTCGCTTGTTCCATAGACAATTCCGTATGCATCGATGTCGCACGTACCTTTCGTAATACCTGCGCAAGTCACTCTCGCACCGGTGATGGTGATGTTCGAACTACTTGTCGTGCTGAAACTCGGGTCGGTGGAGCAAATGACATAGGCTGCATCGCTTACATCCGAAGTGGTCATTCCTCCTTTATAAGCGATTGCTTTGAGCGTCAATGAACTGCTCACCGTCACACTCGCACTTGCTTCTCCTTCTGTGCCGTGACTGCTACTCGTCGTCGGTTCGTCTCCATTAGTGGTGTAATAAATAGTACTTCCGGGTGTCGTACTGCTGATAGTCACTGTCTGTGCGCTGTTATACGTACCTGCTGCCACCGAGAACGTCGGTGCCACACACTTCGATGCTACCGTAACGGTGATAGTTGCTACACCTGATGTAACAGTACAACCTCCTTCGCTGTTACCAACGATACATCTGTACTGAACACCATTAGCGCTGAGCGAGGTACTGATGTTCGCTGCCGCGTAAGTTGCTGTGTTATATCCCGTACCGGACTCATCAGTCCAACTAACTCCGCTGTTTGTGCTCTTCTGCCATTTGTATGTAAGCGTTCCCGAACTTAATGTTGCCTCAACAGTCAATGCCGAAGGAGACGCGCCTTCCGTATAAGATGCACTCGCAGGATCTGTATCAATTGCCGGCTCAATACAACTGAATGACGGAGTAATCGTTACTCTATGGCTCGGCATCGTGAAGGATGTCGATGCAGTGGTTGAATTGGCACCCAACAATGTGGATGTAACATCTGCATCGGAATTGTCATCATTTGTTATCGTCCAACTGCTGAACGTATATCCCGTACTGGGTGTCGCTGCAATACTAATTGTAGAGCTATTGCATGCTTCTGTTACAGCCGTCGAACTAATCTTCGTCGTAAATGAGCCGCCGGTTACACTTGCTTTGGTAATGGAGTATTTTGTAGAAGTACTCTCTATGGTCGGATTGCTTGCAGGTGTACATACTCCACTCTTTATCGTCGGAGTAAGTGTGAATGTATATTCCGTACCGCATGCCAAACCGGAAACGGTTGCCGTCTTTTGAGTTGAACCTTTATCCGCAATAGCCGAAGTAATGGACGACCCGGCAGTATTCGGACTCCACGACAATGCCCATGCTGATACTTGATCATCCAACTTATCCCATGTAACCACCGCCTGTGTCGGGTTGCTCCAAGAAACCGACCCATTAATTGAACCAAGTTGAGTACAGCATTGTGTAATGTACTGTGTGTACGTTGGGACAAAGAATGACATTGAATAGTTATTTCCAGTTGCGTTACTACCGTAAGTTTGAAAACAAGTACCACTACTATAATATTGAATGCGAGAAGTACCACTATTTGTACTATTCATATAGTATTTCCCACTATTTGCAGTAAGAGTCCATGGGTCTGCACCGCTTCCACACGATAGTTTATCATTTCCAGAAGCAGTGGCACGTAAATAACCAGTTCCCGTTTTAAAATTATATTTCAATCCTCTATTTTCAACCGTCCAAATCAAGTGACTGTTGCTCATAGAGGTGATTTTACTTGAACTAATTGTAACGCTGACAGGTTTAAGTCTTTGGTCTTCTTTTCCGCTGACTGCCTCATCGGATAAAGCAACATTACCAGTTTCGTTTACGATTAGTACAGTTTGCCCTGGGAATAAATCATTAATATCGCCTTTAGTGTAACTATTCGCAGTTCTGGTTGCAAATACTGCGTGGTATGTCTTATTAGCACTAATAGTAGTCTGCGAGGAAATAAAGGTGGGCTTTGTATCAGTTGGCGTACTTCCAATATTGGTTTCACTCCAACCGGCAAATACCTTGCCAACTGCGCATGGTGAAGGACTAGCAGGTAACATCAAATGGTCACCACTAGCGACGTACGTAGTTGCATATGTTTCTCCATTAACTTTCCAGGTAACTGTTCTAATTGTACTACCAGGTTTTGTGGTTCCTTCATTGACTTCACTATCACAATAGGTTGAACCATTACCTATAGCTTTTATAGCCCAAGTATATGAAGTGCCATTAGTAATAGAAGACTTGGTATAAGGAGAAGTGGCATCAGCAAATGCACCGCCATTCCAACTGACTTGATATTTGGTTGCATGATCTACTGCAGACCAAGATAGTTGGATTTGTTGGTTGGAAGGAGTTGTTGTTACCTCTGGTGTTTCCAATTGTGTACCCGCGCATGCTGCAGTATATGTAACAGTCACAGCCTTGATATAAGCTGCTCCGTTGGAGTAAATATAAAAACTAGTTGGAGAACCAGTTATAGAAATAGTTGCCGTTCCGTTGGAACTAGGCGTGCTTCCTTGCCCCAAATCTCCCGAAGTAGGTTGAGCTGTACTGGTAGATGAACATATATAGAATACTCTTCCGCTAGCTGTGCTATTATTAGTTTCTATAGAAACTTGCGTAACTCCGCCAGCAAATGTTGGAGACCCTAAATAATAGTTATTCTTATTTTTGTTAATCTGGACATAACCGGTTGAAGTGTTAATAATCATTGTTCCCGACCATGTACCAGAAGAACTTGTGACAGAACGACTCGCATAAGAGTTACCGGCCGTAGCAGCTTTTATTTCCGCATTGGTCAAAGAAGCTGTAGTTCCCCACGCAGTTCCAACTCCGATGGTGAAGATTAAGGTTAAGACTACTGCAAAACGCATGAATGGATTTTGCTTCCATTTTGCGTCCAATCCCGACGGTGAGCCGACGGTCAACCGACGATCAAGGCTAACGTCAGTACACGGTGAGCCTAATGATAAACTCAATAAATTTGATAAAAAGTTTAGATGTTTCATTTTATCTTGTATTTTTAGTTATCTATGTTTGCGTTATTTCGCATTATCGGTTAGCGGCTCTTGGCCGAGCCCTTAATCACAAATCAATGACGATCTTTGACATATTGAAAAAGACTGAAAACAAAACTGACACGGAACTTCCGTTCCATGCCAGACTGATATAAGATGCTACTTAAAGAGGAGAGTTACTTTATTGCCTCAAGAACCCATCAAAACAAAGGTCATCATCTATCTGAGGCCAATGAATACCGTAGGGAGAACATTCATAGTTGGCTCTCTCTTCCTTGCTTGCATGCAGTAATCTGGGGTGGCGTTCAAAAAGTTCGCATGCCTCACGACCATCAGCAGTACGTATCCATGCTCCCGTATCGGTTAACCATATTTTAGAGACATTAACCATAACTACTACTTTTTCAATTGGTTATAAGATTACGCATTTTGCGTTACGCAAGTTGCGTAATTTGTTTTCGGCTGCAGAGGTACAACTTTTTTTTGATATATGCAAGCATTTCCAAAGAAAAAAGCAAATTATCAGTCTTTTTCAATACGTCAATGTTCGCTTTGCGGAAAAGTCCGCGGCTATAGGATCGAATGCAGATAACTTTAAAAATGGAAATTTTAAAACTAAAATAGTATGACAACCTTGTTTACTAATTTATCGAAAAACGTGTTATGTACCGTAAATGGACCGAGAATGGACCGACACAACATCGAGAATGGACCGATTCACTCGCGCCAACTTTTTGCCGTTTTGGTGATGATGCTGTGGGTCAAGTTGGTCAACTTGGTCAACTTTGTCATGCAATTTTTCAAATGGACAAAATGGACAAAATGGACAAAATGGACAGCGCAAATTTTTGTAGAAAGTGCAGAAAGTGCAAAAAGTGCAAAGTCAATTTTTGCCACTTTTGCCACTTTTGCCAGTGCAAATTTTGTAGGCAAAGCGTCCTGCGAGAGTACGGTGAGATATCGGGAAAGGTCTAGGATTAGTCTTATAAAACCCTTACTTAACCCTTACTTAACCCTTACTCGCTTCCTTCTTAGTCTCGGTTCGAATCTCTCTCGATTCTCTCTCGCCAGTCTGATTTGCCTATGTATGCTGACTGTCGGAGTTGGGAATGCGTGGGGAGACTCTTATACCATTACTTTTGGTAATAATACGAGTAGTGCAACGGCTATTACATCTACTGTAAATGCAACAACTGCTATTTCAGATGGTACAAGTTACGTTACATCCCAACCTTTTACTGTAAATTCCGGAAACTGCTACTACGGAGACACGAAAACATGTATTCGTATAGGACAATCAGGTAATTCGTCATCATTAAGTATTGCACTATCCTCATCTGGACAAGTTTCTGCGACCACAATAGTCGTGAATGCGAACAATCCAGATAACAAAAAAAACAAGGATGCAAAGTTAAACGTGAATGGTGTTGGAGAGCAAACAACAACAGGAACGGCTGATGACTATACATTTACAATTAATGATGATATCACAAGTATTACATTATCCGGCGATAAATCAATATACATTTATTCCATCACGGTCAACTATTCTGCCGGATGTACAGGAACTAAACTTGACGATCCTGATGTCACCGTTACGCCCGCAAGTAATAGATTGACATTGTCTTGGCCGAATGATGTAAATGCGAGCAGTTATACCGTTACTTGTAAAAATGCCAGTTCCGGAGTGGCTGCTGGATCGGTTGGAACGATAACTGGAACGACTACTAAAACGTGTGCTATTACAAGTTTGGCTAATGGTACTGAGTATACATGGACTGTAACTGCTAATGGTAATGGCTCATATTGTAATAGTGACCCTGTAAGTGACAATGCAATTCCAGGCACGTACTACACCGTGACATTCAAGCGAAATGGCGATACATATGACACAAAATCCATTCGAAGCGGTACAAATGTTGTCTTCCCTGATGATCCGACGAGTTGTGATCCAACCAAGGATTTTATCGGCTGGTCAGAAACAAATATAGGATCAACTCCTACAAATACTTTACCGACTCTGATTACTTCCGCGACAACTATCAGCTCCGCAAAGACCTATCATGCTGTATTTGGCACAAAAGGAACCGTTACATTTGCAGCTGCGGATATCAGTAATTTATCGGGTACAGGTCCATGGTCGCACACCTCATCGACGCTCCAATTCTCAATTAATAATGGTCAGAGATATACAACAGGAACACCTAATACATGGACGGTCAATAAGGGAAGTTATGCTACGCTCTCTATTACAACAGGTGCTATTTTGTCAATGGTCGCCACATTAAGTGGATCGCAATATTACATTAATTCGGTTGGTGCAGGAACATTAACCACTAGCAGTACAACGCAAACAGTAAGTAATGTTAATTCAACATCTCTAAGGTTGAATGCTCAACCAAATCAGACTAGCAAAAACCAAATTCGTATGACAACCTTTACGGCGACATACGCAAAATCATTCGTTACACAATGCTGCACTCAACTTGGTTCAATAAATGGGTCCTTTTTTTGGACACCCCTTTTTGAGCCCCTCAGCCTTGATTATTCCTAACCGGAGGCGGCACAACACAAAGCCCTGGTAATGCCTAGCCAATATCGTATCCAACATCACCTTATATATACTATGTATATATCCCGTGATTTTGAAATCCTCGATTTTCACCAATTTTTAGTTATCTACATTACGTCAAAGATCATTCGATGCATTTATGTGTGCATCGCACTATGGGTTGAGATATTGAGCAATATAGCTTCTGAGTGTGTTGCGGCTGCAATGAATACGCTCGGCTATCTTGCGTTGAGACAGCCCATTCTGCAGCGCCTTGCGCACGTACGCCTCATGGCGATAAACGGAACGTAACTCTTTGCGCGTCTTGTGTCCTTGAGGACGACCGATTGGTTTGCCTTCCGCCTTCAGCCGCGCTAACGCCTCTTTGGTCCGTTGGCTGATCAGATTGCGTTCTATCTCTGCCGACAGCCCGAAAGCGAAAGCCAGTACTTTGGATTGGATGTCATCGCCCAACCTGTAGCCGTCTTTGATCGTCCAAACCAGACAACCGCGGTGCATGCAGTAACTGAGAATCTCCATGATCATATACAGACTTCTACCCAACCGGCTTAACTCGCTGCATAAGATCAAATCCCCTTTGCCGACATGACGCAGCAGTTTGCCCAATTGGCGTTTCGAATAGGGTTTGGTGCCCGAAACGGTCTCTTCTATCCATCCGTCGATAGTTAAACCTTCCCGTCGGCAGAACTGCTCGATCTCAAAACGCTGGTTCTCTACTGTCTGTTTGTCGCTGCTCACACGTATGTACCCGTATCTCATAATCGTTTTTTGCGACAAAGGTACAACTTTTTTTGCTCATATCATAATCTTAAAGATCGTTCTGCTTTTTTTTTCAGTGCTTGCAGTCACACTGTATCTTTTATCGAATTTGGCTCTTGGTGCATTGAAATGCTCCGGAGCGTCTATGATTTTCACTTTGTTGAATTGAAATGACTGAAAAAAAACTGACACAGAACTATCGTTCCATGTCAGACTGAAAAATCGTGCTATCGGATGATCAAATCAATCCTAATTCTTTGAGAGCATCTTTAAGCGCTAATGGATTAAAGTTATCAGCTACTTGTTTGTCATACAATAACAAAAGATTGATCTCCATGTTTTCCTCATTGATCAAGATATTGAGTGTAATCACTCGTGCGCCTCCTGATTTGCCTTTCCCCTTGGAGGTTATCGCCATGCGTACCTTACGCACACCATTCCCCAAATCATCTCCTTGATATGGATCTTCTTTGAGCGATTTCAGGAACTCATTGTAGTCGTTCTTGAAAGAAGGATAATGCTTGGAAAGCCGTTTGGCTTCATGAGCAAAATAACTGGAGATGCGAATATCAAAGTTCATTGAGGAATTCATACGCATCTTGCATTTGTTGCTTGCCTTCATGTTGACTCTTTACTTCACGCAAAGCTCCTTTGAGGTCGTTCCATAGTTGCTGGTCAACTCCTTTATTTGCTTTCGTTCTCCTGTGTTTGGGCAAAGGACGCTCCGTCGTAATGGTGAAGACACCCAATGATTGGATGTATTCCATAGTCGACATCGCTAAGCGGTTACGAGGGTTGAACGTTAATGTAGCTGTCATAATCTTGATTATTTTAAATGGTTTATGCTCGTAAACTTTTGCTTTTACGTTTATTATGCAATTACGCATTTTGCATTACGCAACTTGCGAAATTTGATTTACGCTGCAAAATTACTACTTTTTTTTCATATACGCAACCCTTTGAACGAAAAAAAATGATTTTTCAGTCTTTTCAATACGTCAAAGATCGTTCTGTTCGATATATCATTTGGTCATTTACCATTTGGTAATTATTTTTCTTCAGTGTTTGCAGTCACACTGTATATTTTTTGCATTGAACGATTGACATATAAAACAAGCGGCAATCCGCTTGTTTGGATTACCGCACGCTTAAACTATGTCTTGCTCCACAAAATGAAATTTTTCGGGAGCCCTATAGAGTGTGTAAACTATCAGAAAATAATCATGCTTTAGCGAGCCTCCCGAATGTCGTTTAAACCATAAGCCTGACCGAGTTGCTTCGCCAATTCGCCCATAAATTCCTCACGAGTGTAATACACGTCGCTTTCATAATTGTGAGACATTGGTGCAAAATCTCTTTCTCTTGTTGGAGTAGCTAACATAATTATATCAATTCATTAAAATTCGCTGCAAAGGTACTGCTTTTTTTTGATATACGCAAGAGAAAATTTAATTTTTGATTCGTTTTAGGTCATTTTGGACAAATCAGGTCTGTACTCTGTCAGTGCAACGGTCTGTACTCTGTACTCTATTTAACGGTAATCCAATACGTCAAAGATCGTTTGTTATATTCCAAGAACCAACGCGGACACCTTGGACTATTCTTGGTCCAACGGAAAGCATCTAACGGTTTAAATAGGCTTTTCATGTCGCTACGAAAGCGATATAAGTATTAGAAAAAAAGAAAAGGGGTAAACCGGTTCTGGTTTTACCTCTTCTTTGACGCAGTCACTCCCATAGCACTGCTTTTTGTAGCAATGAAAAATAGAGAGGAGTAATATGCATTTGCTTTTTTAGTCATGCGCAAAAGTAGTGTCTTAACCGTTGGTACTTTGGTGTTCAACTAAAAGTGGTGCAAAGGTACTACTTTTTTTTCATATATGCAAATTTTTCGGACACTTTTTTTGGGGAAAATCGCTTTTGTTATTCCTGCTTTACAAACAACCTATTTGCCGACATATTGAACTTTAAATGTTCTAAAATATGCAACAAAACGTGTTCTATATATCGCCTTTCTGAGCCTTATAATTTGACCCGAAAGAGCAGGTGAATGTCCGTCCGAGTAGGAATTTTCGAGGGTTGCGAGGCAAAAACCGACTTCGGATGCTTCTCGTTATACCACGATCGCGCATAAATGGTCTCGCTCAGCCTCAAGTACATCGCTAACTGCGGCAAAATCTGCCATTTAACGCACAAATAGCCTCTTCCTCCCAAACCATATGTAGCCGGTATCGACCATGCGTACAGCACGTCATGTTCGTACAGATAGATGCGGTTGTCCCAGTTTCGGGCATCGAATCCCTGTAAACGCAGCCGGACGGAAAGCGGCACTCTCCGGAACGTGTATGCCACATCTTGCGCCACACTCACACCGTAAGGGATCTTTCCACTATTCACTGAATTCTGAATACTGACATCTGAATTCTGATGGCTTATATTCGCGTCCGCTGTAGTGCGCAAAGACCATCCGCCGCAAGTCCAATTGAACTGAAAACGGGTAGAGTACGTTGATGTCTTGCCTTTCTTTCGCGCCCTCAGACGCAGATCCGTCCACCATCCTTGCTCGCCGGAAGACCGAAGACGCGCGTACCGAACATCCACCGCTGCGTCATAACCGAGCGTACAGGTGTCGTTGCCCAAACCATACTTATAGCCCCGAAAATAGAACACATCTCCGTAGCCGCTGATCTTCCAGTTGCGCCAACGAGTGACCTCAAACCCCAGATAACCGCCGTTCTCATCGCCCAGACGCGAACTCTCCGAGAAAGCGTAGCCCAACGCATTGTCAAAATACGGCGAGTAATAGCGGTAAAGCGCAATGAGACTCACGCCTTCTGCCGGATAGAAACGACTGCCTGCTATCACGCCGACGCCCCAATGGGAAGGAGAGGCTTTGCCGTTTAAGGGGGTTAGTGCTCCGTTAAGTGGTTCTTCGAACCGTTGATAGTTCTGCGCTGCGGCTACTTCAGCGAACGCATCAAACCATCTGTAGTTATATCGCACAGACGCTCCTCCGACAAATTGATTGCGTCCTCGGAAATAATGACGGTTGTACTTTGCGTTCCGATACGGATGAATACTATCCGACCAGATGTTCTCAATCGCCGTCAGCTCCACTTGCAGTTGTTTATGTCGGAACGTGAGGTTAGCGCCCACTAAATGATGCCACGTGGAGTCATTATACCGCTTCATGGAGTACAGCGCGCTGACATCCAGACGCGTTGCCTTGCCCCAGTTCCAACGAAACGTAGCTCCAAGACCATGCAGCCCTTCGCCGTCCGACGAAGAGTAATACCTCAGTCCTTCGCGAGGTTGCCCCACCGAAGTGACATAGGATGATTTGCCGGAATGAAAAACCGGTGCAAGCACCAAACCCTGACCAAACGACGCCTGATAGTTCCCTGCCACCAAGGTGTGCAGCGGACCGATGTCGCGTAGTTGCAGATAAGCACCGTATTGCAGGTCTTTCGCTCTTCCTCCTGCCGGACGACGAAGCTGTGCACCGAAAACCACCCGTCGCTGAAAGTCAAACCGATACCGCGTCTGTACGAACATCGGATCTTTGCCTTCAAACTGCTCTATGTCCCGCGCATCCACACGCGTGAGGATCTCATGCTGCGCACGATGAAACACCTCGCGCGCGTACATTATATTATTATAAGTCGCATCCGGCTGCCCGTTCTCCGGCTTGCGAATCGTTACGAACGGCAGCAGATCGCGGATCTCGTAGTCCGCCAAAGAAGGAATCATCCGTAACTCATACAACGACTCAAACGGATGTTTATCCGCGTAAACCAACAAATCATCTATCTGCTTAGGGGACAAAAACCACAGTTGGCTGAGCTCCTCTTCGGACGTATGATTGAGGTCAATGGGCGACTCGTGCAAGGCGTTCAGATCCGTTTGCAACTGCTCGTAGTCCACCTCGCCAAATTCTGTTACAGCGTTGTAAATATCGAGGATGATGTCGTCCAAACTGATGTTGGCAACGAGTAATATGATCGCTAAGAGTGATTTCACGGCACAAAATTACTAAAAAATTTGCATATATGCAATTTTTGTTGTAAATTTGCAGCGTTTTATGGACAGAAAGACGCTTTTCTATATCATTGAGTGGTCGGTGACGCTGGTAGCGTGCGCTTATTTGGTGTATCGGCTCATCATTTTTGATGACTATGCCTCGCTGTGGGAAACTTTCCGCTCGATGGGAATGCTGCAATTATTTGCGATCAACCTTTGTGTCGCCTTGATGCCGGTGAACATGGCTCTTGAAGCGTGGCGATGGAAGACGCTCGTTCCGATGTCTTGGCGAGAGGCAAACCGGCAGGTCTATTACTCCAAACTCGCCGGACTGATCACTCCTTGGCGTTTAGGCGAATATCCGGCGAGAGGAGTGTTGATGGAGCAATCAGAAAAATCTGAAATCTCAAATCTGCATACGACGAAGCAGATCGTTCGACCGGAGGAAGATAAGAAATCTGAAATCTCAAATCTGAAATCTGAAATCTCCAAAGACTCCCTTTGGACTAAAGTGCTGAGTATGGGAGCCGTCGGATCGGCTACCATGACGGCAGCTATCGTCTTGGCAGGTTGTGCGGGGATCGCTTTCTCGCCTGCTGTGCTGACGATCTTGGGAAACAGCTATCTCTATGCCTTGGGTGGAGTGGTCTTGGTCTTGGCGGTTGTTTATGCGCTCTTTCCGAAGGCGCTGAAGAACTATGTGGCACTCAATTATCCTCTGCTCCTCGAAAGCACGATGCAGAGTCTCGTCCGCCTTGCCTGTTGGTGCGTCCAATTAGGCTTGGTGCTCTATGCATTGGGAGCAATGTCAAATGTCAAATGTCAAATTTCAAATGTACTAATCTATTTCCTCCTCGTGACGGTCACCCCGAATGTGCCGATAGCGGAAGTGGGGGTACGCGGAGCTTGGGCTATCACGCTCTTCGGATCGATGAACGCCGGATTTGCAGGAGTGCTCCTTTGGACGATAAACACCCTCTTGCCCTGCCTAATTTGGCCTTTTTTGAGAAAAAAAGATAAATAATTTGCACAAATGAAAAAAAAGTTGTAACTTTGCAGCAAATTATCAAAATATCGTATTAACGACATTACATGATACCGAAAAATTAACTAATACACAATATCATGAACATTCATTTTCAAATTCACTATCGTGCCGAGTATGGGCAGAGTCTGTGTGTCATTGAGACGCAAGATCCGGTGATGGGCTGGACGGAGAAATCGCCTTTGGTCTTGGATTGTCAAGGAACCGATTTCTGGTCGGGTCATGTGGAGACCAAAGCCGCCGTTTCCAAAATTTACTACAAGTACGCTATTCGTTTGCAGGACGGTCGCTTCATCTACGAGACAGGCGAGCCGCGTAAACTGAGTTTCCGTGCTACGGACAAGAACGTAGTAGTCCGTGACGCTTGGAAAGCCAGCACGTACGAAGACAGTTTCTACACCACCGCATTCCTCAAGGCACTCTTCCTTCGCCACAATGCCGCTAAACCTGCTGCAGTCAAAGGCGGCATCCGTTTCTCGATCGACCTGCCGCAGATCCTGCCGACGCAAGGCGTAGCTATCGTTGGTAACTGCCCTGAATTAGGCGATTGGAACCCCGAGAAGAAGCTCGTTATGAGCGATGCCGAGTTCCCTATTTGGCGTGCTGATGTCAATGTCAAGGGACAGAACATCGTGGAATATAAATACCTCGTTTATGACCTCGCAACCGGTGCTACCGTGGATATGGAGTGGGGTGAGAACCGTCAGATCTGGGGTGTAGAGAAAGGACAGATCATCTGTCAGAACGACCGTGGTTTCCGCCGTACGCAGCCTCGCTGGAAAGGAGCCGGAGTGGCTGTTCCGGTCTTCTCGCTTCGTAAAACTGGCCGATTGGGCGGCTTCGACGGGTCAGCAGATGATTCAGACCCTGCCGATCAACGACACCACGCTTCGTCATAACAACCTCGACAGCTATCCGTACAACGCCGTTTCGGTATTCGCCCTTCACCCCATTTACATCAATATCGAGAAGATGGGCAAACTGACTCCGGCTTTGAAAAAGAAATACGAGGCTAAGAAAGCCGAACTGAACGCCCTCACTTTTGCGGACTATCAGAACGTCTATGACGCTAAGATGGAGTTCTTCAAAGCCCTCTACAAACAGGACAAAGACGCGCTCTTTGCTACCGAGGAATACAAAGCTTTTGAGAAGAAGAACCACGCTTGGTTGGAGCCCTATGCCGCTTTCCTGCACAAACGTGACAAACAGCCGAAAGAGTTCTATAAGTACCTCCAGTTCCATGCCGACAAGCAGTTGGCAGACGCTGTCGCTTATGCGCACTCCATCGGTGTGGCTATGAAGGGTGATATACCTATTGGTATCTCGCCGGACTCTGTGGATGCAGCCGTTTATCCGGAGCTCTTTAACCTCGACGCTTCTGCCGGTGCTCCGCCCGATGATTTCTCCATCAGCGGTCAGAACTGGGGATTCCCGACTTATAACTGGGACGAGATGTCGAAAGACGGTTTCGGTTGGTGGAAAGCACGTTTCCGCAAGATGCAGGACTATTTCGATGCGTACCGCATAGATCATATTCTCGGTTTCTTCCGTATCTGGCAGATGCGTAAGAGCGATGTGTGGGGTCTCTGCGGACATTTCGTTCCGGCTTTGCCGTACAGCTACGACGATCTCTGCGCACAGGGTGTTTGCCTTGACTGGGATCGTATGACCAAGCCTTATATCCGTGCGAACTTCTTGGGTGACGTCCTTGGTTTTGATACCGAATGGGCTAAGAAAAACGCCCTCCAGACACGCGATAACTACGTCTATTGGTTCCGTCCGGAGTTTGACACGCAGGCGAAAGTACAGGAATGGGCTGATCGTCTGCTTGGCGATGAGAAACAGCTCAAAGCCAGTGGCTTGACCGAGAAAGCGGTACATAATATATGCAACGGCTTGATCTATCTCCATTGCGAAGTGCTCTTCGTGGAAGACCAGCGTCGTCCGGGATGGTTGCATCCGCGTATCTCGATCTATCAGAGTCACTCATTCAGCGAGCTCTACAGCGATCAGAAAGAGGTGCTCATGCGTATCTACAACGACTATTTCTACCGTCGTCATACATCCTTCTGGCGCGACTCCGCTATGCGCAAACTGCCGACGCTCATCGGTGCAACGCATATGCTCTGCTGCGGCGAAGACCTCGGAATGGTACCTGCTTGCGTACCCGATGTGATGCATGAGTTGCAGATCCTCAGTCTGGAGATCCAGCGTATGCCGAAAGACCCGACCGTTAAGTTCGCGCATCCTGCCGACGCTCCGTATCAGTCTGTCTGCACGACCGGCACGCACGATATGAACCCGCTGCGCGCTTGGTGGGAAGAAGACCATGCGGTGACCCAGCGTTTCTACAACGAG
This sequence comes from uncultured Bacteroidales bacterium, assembly GCA_900319035.1. Taxonomy (GTDB): domain Bacteria; phylum Bacteroidota; class Bacteroidia; order Bacteroidales; family Paludibacteraceae; genus Colicola. The sequence continues at coordinate 6,849 of ONMU01000009.1, read as the reverse complement.
CAGATGGGTTGGTGGGGCGATGCTCCCAAAGAGATGACGCCGGAGATTGCCGAGTTCATCATCAACCAGCATATGTACAGCCCTGCTATGTGGACGATCCTCCCGCTGCAGGATTGGCTCGCTATCGACGGAGACGTGCGCATCAAAGACCAGTTCGCAGATCGTATCAACGTACCTGCTAACCCGCGTCATTTCTGGAACTACCGTATGCACCTCTCCTTGGAGGAACTGATGAAATGCGACAAACTGAACGCGAAGATCAAGAAACTGACATCCGTTCGTTAATCAGAACAACGAATACAAAAATAGCGAGGCACACTCCTCGCTATTTTTGTATCTACTCTAAACACTAAACACTAAACTCTAAACTTTAAATAGACAGCGTCTGCAGCGCCTCCCAAGAGTCTTCCTTAATGTCTTTCTTCTGGTGGATAGCCTTGGTGAGCGGAACGAGCACGATGTCGTCGTTCTGAATACCGACCATGACGTTACGCTGACCGTCGAGAAGTGCCTGAACGGCAGCTACACCCATACGGGAAGCAAGGATACGGTCGTATGCCGAAGGACTGCCGCCACGTTGGAGGTGTCCGAGAACGGTCACGCGGGTAGAGTACTCCGGATGCGCTTTCTCGATAATCTCTGCTACGGTCTTGGCACCACCTTCCACTGCGTGCTCTTGAACGAGCACGATGGACGAGTTCTTCGATTTGCGGCGACCGCTACCGATAGCTTCTTCTATCTGCTCGGGAACCGGTGCACGCTCCGGGATGATAGCTGCCTCACAGCCACCAGCGATAGCGGCGTTCAGCGTCAGGAAGCCTGCATCGCGACCCATCACCTCTACAAGGAACACACGCTCGTGAGACGTAGCGGTGTCACGCAGTTTGTCGATACACTCGGTGATGGTACTCAGCGAGGTGTCATAACCGATCGTCGCATCCGTTCCCCAGAGGTCGTTGTCAATCGTGCCCGGCAGACCGATGATCGGCACATTATACTCCTGTGAGAAGAGTCTTGCGCCGGTGAATGTACCATCGCCGCCGATGACGATCAGCGCATCGATCTCCTCCCGTTGTAGCGTCTCGTACGCTTTCTGACGACCTTCCGGAGTCTTGAACTCGGGGCAACGTGCCGACTTGATGATCGTACCGCCACGTTGGATAATACCGGAAACGTCTTGGGTGGTAAACTCTTTCACTTCGCCGTCTATCAAGCCTTTGTAGCCGCGATAGATAGCCTTGACGCGAATGCCTTGAAAGATAGCTGCACGTGTCACAGCGCGAAGAGCGGCATTCATTCCCGGCGAGTCACCTCCTGAGGTGAGGACGCCAACTGTTTTGATGTTGTTAGAATCCATAAATGTATTTACTATTTGGTTATTTACGATGTACTATTTATTGGGTCTTTTCGATCTCCTCTTTCACTTTCTCCATCAGCCATAGAGGAGTACTCGTTGCTCCACAGATACCGATTCTGAGACCGGCTTCGCTGTCAGACCACTTCGTTGTTAGATTATTCAACTCGTCCGCCGATGAGACGAACAGCGTATTGGGGTTCGCCTCCAAGCAATGCTGATAGAGCACTTTCGCATTGGAGGACTTGGAGCCGCCAACGAAGATCACCAAGTCGTTAGACCGTGCAAACGCCTGTAACTGACTTACCCGATTAGCCACGTTCCTACAAATCGTGTCGTGATATTCAAATGAAATCTTCAATCTTAAATCTTCAATCTTCAATTTAATCGCCTCCACCAGGCGATTAAACCCTTCCACGCTCTTGGTGGTCTGCGAGAAGAGGTAAATGGGTCTGCTGAAATCCAGCCGGTCGAGTTGTTCGGCGGACTCAATGACGAGTGCGGTGTCGTTAGTCTGACCTTGCAGACCGATGACTTCTGCGTGTCCGGGCTTGCCGTAGATGACGATCTGCGGAGGCAGGTTCTCGTCGTTCTTATGGGCTTCGTAGCACGCACGAATACGATCCTGCAGTTTCTTCACCACAGGGCAAGTGGCATCGATGATCTCAATGCCTCTCTGTTGAGCAATCCAATAGGTGGAAGGCGGTTCACCATGTGCGCGCAGCAGCACACGGGAGTGAGGAGGTAAAGTGCGCAGGTCGTCATAATCGATGGTCGAAAGCCCTTTCATCTCCAAACGGGCTACCTCCTGACCGTTATGCACGATGTCGCCTAAACAGTACAACGAACCTTTCTGCAGTTCGTTCTCCGCTGTCCGGATAGCGCTCGTGACGCCAAAACAGAAACCGCTATTTGAATCGATTGAAATAACCATAGATGACTTCCATTTGTTCATCCGGTGTCATGTGGCTGTTATCTACGACGATAGCATCATCCGCTTGACGGAGAGGCGATTCCGCACGGTGAGTGTCCCTGTAATCGCGGTCGGTGACATCTTTGAGCACCTCATCAAAATCCGGTTTCTCGCCTTTCGCTACCAACTCGTCATAACGTCTCTGCGCACGCACTTCGGGTGAAGCGGTGAGGAAGAGTTTCAGTTCGGCATTCGGGAAAACCACTGTTCCTATGTCGCGACCGTCCATGACGATACCTTTCTCAATGCCCATCGCCTGTTGCTGGGCTACGAGGAACGCACGTACTTCTTTGATCTGAGAGATCCGGCTGGCTTGGTTGCCTGCTTCTAACGTACGGATCTGCGACTCTACGTCTTCGCCGTTGAGCGTGACGTGCTGTGCGCCATCTACCAAGATGAATCCCACCTTAATATCCGGCAGGGCGGCAATGATCTCAGCCGGTTCCGAGAGCCGGTGACGCAGCGTATAAAGTCCGATAGCACGGTACATAGCACCTGTGTCCACGTACGTGTAACCTGCGTATTTCGCCAGCGCTTTCGCTATCGTCGACTTCCCGCAAGACGAATAACCATCAATAGCTACAATAATCTTATTCATATCTGAATTCTAAATTCTGACTTCTGACATCTGAAATCTGACATCTGAAATCTGACATCTGAAATCTGACATCTGAAATCTTCAAATCTACTTCATCAGCGAGTTAATATCAATCGTAAGTCCCGCTTGGTACGAGAAATTGGATTTGGTCATCTGGCTGATTGCAAAATCCACACGGAACTGCTTGATCCGCACACCTGCTCCTAAGGACAAACCGGCTATCGAACGTTGGTCGATGAGGTTCATCTCCGCTCTACGGCGGTGGTTATAACTGAGCGCGATATAGAATTTCTCGCTCTTGGGCACTACTTCGATCGTGAAGATCGTGTGACGGAACATCATATCGTACCATTTGACCTTATGCGAGATATAATCGCCCGTGGTGGCACTCTTGTCACGGCTCGTCCATTCGTAGTCCAACTTCCATGTCTGCATATTATGGATCTGTACATGCAGACGAAGAGGCGCTTTCGGAATGCGGTACGTGATACCCAACTGCAGGTTAAGAGGCAGCATCTCATGGTTCTTACCTCCCTCACCGGAGTAGAAGCCTTTGAGTTGCCAACCGATGTTCTGGAGCACCAGACCCATCTGGAACGTGGAGTCCTTGGACTGAAAATGCGCACCCACATCGGCTCCCAATGCAAACGAGGTATAGTGCTCGTAGATCGAATAGACAGGCTTGAGCGTGACACCCACTTTGAACATCCTGCCCAACTGCCGTGCGTACATGACGTCAATAAGAATATCGCGCGCGCCAAAAGAGCCGCCGGTCAAGTTGCCTTGCTCGTCCGCGTATTTCATCTTGCCGTAATCCAAATAGTGAATACCCACTGCGAAATAGTTGGGTTTGTCGGGTTCGCCTTCGCCTGTATAGGGTTTCTCGATCTTTGATCGTCCGAAGTTATGCCCGTAGAGCACGGAAGCGAACATTGTGCCCGGCAGGTAATACGAGTAGTTGAGCTGCATCACCTGATGCGACTGAGCGTGCAGCAGGGCAGGGTTGCACATGCCCAACGCTACGTCTCCGTTGCTGAGGCTGACGTTCGAACCGCCCATCGCATTGATGCGCGCAGAAGCCGGCAGACTCATGAATGAGAACACCGAACGCCCTGCGTTGGACACCTGACCGAAGCTGCATATCGACCATGCGCAAAGGACTAAAACTACTATTTTTTTGTGTATTGCCACACTACTGCATTTTAAATCGGGTACAAAATTACAACAAAAATTGCACATATGCAAATAAAAAAGGATTTTTTTGTAAAAAATAGAGGGTTTACCCTTTTTTCAAGAAAATTATTTTGTTTTGCACTTTTTGCACTTTCTGCACTTTCTCTTCTCAAAGTGCAAATAGTGCAAATAGTGCAATGTCATTTTTTTAATGAATCAGCCAAGTTTGGCTGATAAATAGTTATATGTTCTTAGTGGTTCTTAGTCATTCGTTAACCATTCACGGTACTGGAACGGACTCGGAAAGGGCTCGAAACCATCCGCCAAGTCTCTCCTTCGCCAAAAAACAGCAATAAACAACTAAAAATCCCACAAACCCTTGCACATGTGGGATTTTTTTTGTACCTTTGCACGAAAAATCTTGCAAAAAGAAAAACTACCTTGCAATTGGCAGAATTATTATTTTGAGTTGATCAAAACCAAAAGATTGAATAATATGACAATAGACCAATTTCGTGAACGGATGGCAACCGGCGAGCCGATAGTGGGCGGATCGGACTTGCACCTGGAGTTCCATAAATACTCGCAGGAAGCCCTGCGTATCACCGCCGAGATCAACGGCTCGTACCACACGCCCGAGGAACTGCGCAAACTGCTATCTGAACTCTGGGCGATAGACGTGCCGGAGTCGTTCGGCATGTTTCCGCCGTTCTATACCGACTGCGGCAAGAATACGCATGTCGGCGAACGGGTGTTCATCAACATGGGCTGTAAGTTCCAAGACCAAGGCGGTATCTTCATCGACGACGATGCGCTCATCGGGCATAACGCTACGCTATGCACGCTCAATCATATACCTGATCCGGCTCAACGGGCAGGCATGATAGCCAAACCGATACATATAGGCAAACGCGTGTGGCTTGGTGCGAATGTGACCGTCCTGCAAGGTGTGACCATTGGCGACAATGCCATCGTTGCCGCAGGAGCCGTAGTTACCAAAGATGTGCCCGCCAATGCCATCGTCGGCGGTGTCCCGGCGAAAGTGATCAAGATGATAGAATAATAAAAATTCCCTGTTATTCCGGCAAAGAATGCATAAAAAACGCATTATTTTGCCCTAAAATTTGCCGGTATCGGAAAATTTTTGTACCTTTGCGCCGAATTTCATAATAAAACTTGCCGGTAATGGAATATATATCCGTCATACAGTTTGCCGAAAAGTACGGCATTAGTGAACGAACCGCACGCAATTATTGTGCTGCAGGGAAGATTGAGGGCGCTTTTTTAACGGGCAAAACATGGAACATTCCCGCAAACGCCGAACTGCCCCAAAAAGGAAAGAAGAAACTCTCTCCGCTCTTAACTCGTCTGCGCGAAGAGAAGGCATCCAAACTAAAGGGCGGTATCTACCATCGTACGCAAATAGATCTGACCTACAACTCTAACCATATAGAAGGCAGCAAACTGACCAAGGAACAGACGCGCTATATCTTCGAGACCAACACGCTTGGAATCACGACCGAGAACACTTCCGTCGATGATATCATGGAAACGGTGAACCACTTCCGCTGTATCGATTATGTCATCGACCATGCAACGGACAAGATGACCGAAGCGCATATCAAGCAGCTGCACGCTATCCTCAAGACCAACACTTCAGATAGCCGCAAGGATTGGTTCGCTGTCGGCGATTATAAACGCCTTGCCAATGAAGTGGGCGACCAAGAAACGGTTGCGCCCAAAGACGTACACCGCCACATGAAAGCTCTGCTTTCGGACTATTATGCGCTCAAACAAGTGACGTTTGATGACATCTTGGATTTCCATGTGCGTTTCGAACGTATCCATCCTTTTCAGGACGGAAATGGTCGTGTCGGCCGCTTGTTGCTTTTCTGGCAATGCCTGCAAAACAAGCATGTGCCGTTTATCATCACCGAAGAATTACGTCTTTTCTATTATCGCGGTCTTCAGAACTGGGGCACCACCAACGGCTATCTCCGTGATACCTGCCTCACCGCGCAAGACAATTATAAAGCCCTCTTGGACTATTTCAAAATCAAATATTGAATACCAAGAACCGCTAACGTCCTTCCAGCCTCCAAAACTTGCATATATCAAAATTGTTTAAGTATGAAAAAAATTTTAATTGCCCTTTTAACTATTACTGCAGTTATTTCAGCGTTTGCAGGTGAAGCCAAGATAGATAAGGAAAGTTGCACCATCACGAAAGATGGCAAGACCTACAAACTTTATGGTAAAGTAAAGATTGTAGATTCTTTTGAGGATATCAAGGTCAAGATCGTTGACAGTTTTGAGGACGTGGACATCAAAATCGTGGATGCCTTTGAGGACTCCTGCGGCAAGGTCAAAATCGTAGAGCACTTCGAGGACGTCAAAGTCAAAATAGTTGACAACTTCGAAGACATCAAAATCAAAATAGTAGAACATTTTGAAGGCGTAAAGAAATAAGAACTCTTTCGCTTTCTCGATGACCCGATAACTCGATCTCTCGGAACTCCAGTCTGCTCCACCACAGAGCAGGCTGACTTTTCTTTCTTCTTTTATCCCCGATACTATCGGGCTTTCCGTAGCGTTCATTGTGCGGCATACCATGCCGCGTTTTTCTCCGTCTATTTCGTCGGATAACATCCAACACCTTCGTGATCACCTAATCACGTGAGCACGTGGTAACGATTTCTTTCTTCTTTTTCCCGGCATCTGATGCCGGCTGTTTCTCGCGTTCCTGCATCG
>ONMU01000038.1 GCA_900319035.1 uncultured Bacteroidales bacterium | reverse complement strand
AGGGTTAATTTTGTTCTTGCGAACGTATGTTTCAGGGAGTACCTCCCACCACACGCATGTGTGTACGTGTACGTTCCTTATTATTTTATATTCCTAATCGGCTTCCCGATTTCCCGATATATCGGGTTGTCGATATTTCGAGGTTTCGATATACCGAGATATCGGAATTCCGTTTCTTAGACTAAGTCCACTCTACCGCCTACTTCGGTCAGTACAGCCTTTGCAATCGAGCTGGATACTGCCTCGTAATGACTAAATTCCATAGAGCTCGTAGCACGACCGGAGGTGATGGTACGCAGAGCGGTTACATAACCGAACATCTCTGCCAGAGGCACGTGTGCCTTCACGATGCGGGCACCGGTACGGCTGGTATCCATACCCTCTACCTGACCACGACGTTTGTTCAAGTCGCCGATGACATCACCCATGCTCTCTTCCGGAGTGACAACCTCGATCTTCATGATCGGCTCCATGAGCACCGGTTTAGCCTTCGCGCAAGCCTCTTTGAATGCCATCTGTGCAGCGATCTCGAAGGACAGCTGATCAGAGTCAACCGGGTGGAAGCTACCATCTATCAGCGTAACCTTCAGGCTGTCAAGCGGATAGCCTGCGAGTACACCGTTCTTCATTGCGGTCTCAAAACCTTTCTGAACGGACGGGATGTACTCCTTAGGCACGTTACCACCCTTGACGATATCCTCGAACTGAAGACCACCGGGGAAGTCAGCGTCTGCCGGCTCTACGCGAACGATGATATCTGCGAACTTACCACGACCACCGGACTGCTTCTTGTACACCTCGCGCAACTCTACCGGAGCAGAGATAGCCTCGCGGTATGCCACCTGCGGACGACCTTGGTTACACTCTACCTTGAACTCACGTTTCAGACGGTCGATGATGATCTCGAGGTGCAACTCACCCATACCGGAGATGACGGTCTGACCGGTCTGCTCGTCAGTCTTGACGGTGAACGTCGGATCCTCCTCTGCGAGTTTAGCAAGACCTACACCCAGTTTGTCAAGGTCAGCCTGGCTCTTCGGCTCTACAGAGATACCGATCACCGGTGCCGGGAAGGTCAGCCTGGCTCTTCGGCTCTACAGAGATACCGATCACCGGTGCCGGGAACTCGATGGACTCGAGTACGATAGGTTTGTTCTCATCGCAGAGGGTATCGCCCGTGCGTATATCCTTAAATCCTACGCCTGCGCCTATATCGCCCGCGAGGATGGTCTCAACCGGATTCTGGTGGTTCGAGTGCATCTGGAAGATACGGCTGATACGCTCTTTCTTACCCGAACGCGGGTTGTAAACGTATGAACCTGCATCGAGGTGACCCGAGTACACGCGGAAGTAGCAGAGACGACCCACATACGGATCGGTAGCGATCTTGAAGGCCAATGCGCAGAGCGGATCTGCATCGTCCGGATGACGCTCTTCCTCTGCGTCGGTGTTCGGGTTAGTACCGTTGATCACCGGCGTATCGAGCGGAGACGGCAGGTAAGCGCAGACAGCGTCGAGCATGGTCTGTACACCTTTGTTCTTGAAGGACGAACCGCAGATTACCGGGAAGATCTTCATCGACAGCGTACCCTTGCGGATAGCCACGCGGATCTCATCCTCAGTGATTGTCGAAGGATCGTCGAAGTATTTCTCCATGAGGGTGTCATCGAACTCCGATACTGTCTCCAGCATCTTGTCGCGCCACTCCTCAGCCTCTGCTTGGAGGTTAGCCGGAATCTCTTCCTCAACGTATTCAGCACCCATGGTCTCATCGTGCCAGAGGATAGCTTTCATCTTCACGAGGTCAACGACACCCTTGAAGGTCTCCTCAGCGCCGATAGGAATCTGGATAGGACACGGAGTAGCACCGAGTACCTCTTTGATCTGGCGTACTACGTCGAAGAAGTTTGCACCGGAACGGTCCATCTTATTCACGTAGCACAGGCGCGGTACATTATATTTATCTGCCTGACGCCAAACGGTCTCGGACTGCGGCTGTACACCACCTACCGAGCAGAGCGCCATCACAGCACCATCGAGGATACGGAGCGAACGCTCTACCTCTACCGTGAAATCCACGTGCCCCGGAGTGTCGATCAGGTTGATCTTGTACTTGTTACCTGCGTAGTTCCAGAAAGTGGTAGTAGCTGCAGAGGTGATAGTGATACCACGCTCCTGCTCCTGAACCATCCAGTCCATGGTAGCCGCACCATCGTGTACCTCACCGATTTTGTGGGTCAGACCGGTGTAGAACAGAATACGCTCAGACGTAGTGGTCTTACCCGCATCGATGTGGGCCATAATACCGATGTTACGGTTTAATTTCAAATCATGTTTTGCCATTTGTTTATCAATCTTTTTTGTCCATTAGAAACGGAAGTGTGCGAATGCGCGGTTAGCCTCAGCCATGCGGTGCATATCCTCTTTACGTTTGAAGGCACCACCTTGGTTGTTGTAAGCGTCCATGATCTCAGCAGCGAGTTTCTCAGCCATGGAGTGACCGCCACGTTTGCGTGCGAATGCGATCATGTTCTTCATTGCGATGGACTCCTTGCGGTCAGCACGGATCTCCGTCGGCACTTGGAAGGTTGCACCACCGATACGTTTCGATTTAACCTCTACGAGCGGGGTGATGTTATCCAGCGCTTGTTTCCAGATATCGAGCGCGCTCTTCTCTTCGTTCTTTGCTTTAGCCTCTACTGCGCCGAGTGCGCTGTAGAACACACCATATGCGGTGTTTTTCTTACCATCGAGCATGAGGTGGTTCACAAATTTAGCCACCATTACCTCTCCGTACACCGGATCCGGCAGAATAACTCGTTTTTGCGGTTTTGCTTTTCTCATTGTTTCAAATAATTTTAATTTTGGTTGTTTGTTTCTTCAGTAGCCGAGTTTCGACCGCTTACTCAACCCTCAACCCATTGTTTCGTCCCAAATATGGAACATTTAGTTAGTTTTCAGAAGAATTCAGAATTCAGATTACTTTTTAGCTTTCGGACGCTTAGCTCCGTATTTAGAGCGGCGTTGGAGGCGGTTAGCCACACCTGCGGTATCAAGCGTACCACGAACGATGTGATAACGAACACCCGGCAGGTCTTTTACACGACCGCCACGTACCATAACGATACTGTGCTCTTGCAAGTTGTGTCCCTCTCCCGGGATGTAAGCGTTGACTTCCTTAGCGTTGGTGAGGCGCACACGTGCTACCTTACGCATTGCGGAGTTAGGTTTCTTCGGGGTCGTTGTGTAAACACGTACACAAACGCCACGACGTTGCGGACAACTGTCAAGAGCCGGGCTCTTCGACTTGTCCAGCAGTTCTGCTCTTCCTTTTCTAACTAATTGTTGAATTGTAGGCATTTTGTTGTTTGTTAATTAAATTTGTTTATAAATGTTCCGTGCTTTCTACCGCTCAGCCCTTGTTTGTTCTTTTGATTTTATCTCACATACGTACGTGTGAGGCAGGGCATATCGCGAAAAAGCGTGCAAAGGTACGACTTTTTTTTGACATGACCAAATAAATTAGCAAGAAAATGCAAAAAAAATTCATTTTGTACGATTTAAGTGGCATTTTGAGCAAAAACCAATCAGAAGAAGTGCCCGTTAATTCGGACTCTTTTCGCTTGCTAACACCGTGCGGACGAAGGGCAGGAACTGGTTCGGTGGTTTTCTTGAGGGCACCGGTGATAGATTCGATGCCGTTACTGATAGTACTTTTTGCCATAGTAGTATCGTTAATAATTAATGAATAAATAAGGAATATATAAAGAATAACTAAAGATTTGGGGTGTCCGGATATGATCCGGACGCAAGGAACAAAGAAAAATTTTGCATGGCAAACTTGGCAAACTTGACAAACTTAGAGTTGACTTTGCCAACTTTGCCAACTTTGTCATGCATTTTTTTTATAGGTTCCATACTTGATTTGTTGCACGAGTCCTTGTTCTTGCCATGTGTCATTCCATCGGAGTGCAGGGTACGCCGTCTCGAGGTGATGACCAAGACGGGCACGTTGCTCGCTCGTCAGGGAGAACTCCATCGGACGGCTCTTATAGAACCACAGACAATCAACGAGTTACAAAAAGTTATGAAAATCCTGTCGCGCGCTTGCATTAATCCTTGCACGACTTCGCGCTCAGCGCTAGTATGGTGCTGCATATTATGCTACGCTTCCCCCGTAGCAAACAGCCTTCGGCTTCGGTTTACTCCGGGGCCCCCTTTGCAATTATATGTTCGTTTTTTTTGATGTTTTTTGTGACATCAATCCGTTATAAAATACAAAAATGCATAAAAATGGCATATAAATTTGCGTATATGAAAAATTTGTAGTATCTTTGCAGCGCAATATCATTAACCCATACAATTATGCCGGAAATCAGTCGTTTTTATGGAATATGAATCTGATTTGGATAAATAGCGCCAAGTATTTAGGCGATTACCGTTTGTCTCTGTCATTTTCTAATGGCGAGCAACGAGTGTTTGACGCGAAAGATTTTATCGCGTCTCACCCTTTGTTTGCGTCTCTTAAAGACAAACAATTGTTCAGCCAATTTCAGTTAGATGGTTGGACTGTATCGTGGCAAGATGGTCGCTTAGATATCGCTCCGGAGTATTTATATGAAATAGGCACTCCGGCATAAGATATATCTCAGGTCTGACCTCACCGACAGCGTTAAAAAGCGGTGAGAAATATATAAGATAAGACATATAGGCGCAAGCGTGCACCTAAAAAAAGCGTAATAAGCCGAAAAGCTTGATTCTTCAGAACTTCGACACTTCTACAAGAATCCGACCGTAAGGTCACTATTAATCCAAGTACGGTTTATGCACGCTCACGTTGGTAGCGTGAGTTTTCCGTGTATAAATTTGGATTAATAGGGTAGTCGAAGACCTTGAAGAATCAAATTGAAGCAAGCGAAAGCCCGCGCTTTTTCGTATCCATATTAGAGAAAAAATACTTACAAATCCATTATACTAATTAAAAAAAACTACGCTTATGAAAAAGAAACTCATCTTCGTATTAGGACTGCTGATGGCGGTCGTAGTACAGGGACAGACGTACTGGAATGGTACGAGTAACAAAGTGTTCAGCGGTTCGGGTACACAATCCGACCCGTACTTGATTGGTACGGCGGAGCAGTTAGCCGGTCTGGCAGAACGTACGAACGTGGACAAGGAGAATTTCGCAGGTCAGTACATCAAACTGACCGCGGACATCTACCTTACTAATTTCAATGACCCGGACACAGCAGGCTGGTTACAATGGGAGCCTATTGCCCATGAGTTGATTCAATGGGAACAGCCTACTGACCACGGCTCTTTCCGCGGACATTTCGATGGTGACGGGCACACCATTTACAATATGTACTACGGTGCCGGTATGGACTGGGCTTCCGATTGGGATCCCAATGATTGGGACTTAGACCCGGGTATGTATGACTACTCCGTAATGAACAAAGCACTATTCGGCAATCTGGAAGAAGGTGCTGTTGTAGAAAACCTGACTATCGCGAATGCCAAGTTGTGTGCTGTCAACCAAGCTATCTTGGCTGTAACAGTGAACGAAGGGGCTACGGTTCGTAATTGTCATGTATCCGGAGACGAGCGTGCAACAGGAAGCACTATGGGCGGTCTGGTATTTACCAACAAAGGTCTCATTGAGAACAGTTCTGCTGATGTTACCATTGCCATCAAGAGTGGTGGCTGTTTCGTACAGCAAAACGAACTAAGTGGTGTCATTCGCAACTGCTCTGCTACAGGAACGATGACTCATGGTGGAGGCGGATTCGTCAATACCAACTATGGTCTGATAGAGCGCTGCACGGCGGATGTAGAGGTACACTGCGCAACTACGAAACTGAACAACGGAAGAATCGCTTTTACGTCGGGAGGCGGTTTTGTGTCCGGTAACGGCGGAATCATCCGCGAGTGTGCCGCCTTCGGTGATTTGTACGGGTACGGTACTTCTTCAAACTATCTTTGGTATACCGCTATCGCCGGTTTCTGCTACCGCAACTGGGGTGGAGTGATTGAGTCGAGTTACTGCACGGGTACGCTGCACAACGCACGTACCGATGACGCAGACGCACCGCGTATTGCGCATTTCTGCTACACCAACGGAGAAGATGCCGTTCATTATAACGACAACAGGGAGCGCGGCGATATCCTCAACTGCTATTCGACCAGTATGATAGACGATGCTTTCGCTGCTTCGCATGTAAGTTGCATTCACGGTTTCATCGGTGATTGGCACGGAGAAGGCGGTTTTTACGGCAACGAGGTACTTCCTTCCAGACAGGCTTTTTGCTATTTTGCCAACGAATCGATGCCAAATGTCAGCGAGAAATCCGCAGCCAAGTGGTACGGTTCGGGCGAGTCTTTGGCATACATGCAATCGCAGGCGTTTGTAGATACGCTGAATATGGTAGCGTCTATATTCGGCTGGAGTCAATGGGAATTACAGAACGGACTGCCTCGTCCGACAGGAGTGCGTACCAGAAACTCTTCTGTATTCTTAGCAGGCGGCGAAGGAACGAAAGAGAATCCGTATTTGATTTCGAACAAGACGCAATTGGAGAATTTCCGCTGGCTTGTACAGCACGGCTATAATTTCTACGATGAGTTTATCAAGCAGACCGCTGATATTGTTCTCAATCCGCCGATGTCGGAATGGGAATCCCAAATGCCGGAACAATGGAAGCCGATTGCTTCTCCGCTTTCCCATCCCGCGTTCTCTGCAGAACCGGATGCTATATTTTACGGTACGTATGACGGCGATTTCCATGAGATTAAGAACATGTATATTGACAACAATCTCCCTTGTCAGGGTTTATTCCGCACTATAGGATTCAAGTTTGATCAATTTAAGTATTGCCCTTCTCTCCGCAATCTCAACGTAACGGACGCATGGATAACAGGCGGAGACCATGCCGGTATTCTGGCAGGAAGGGCTGGTAATAACTTTATATTATCACAATGCTATACTTCAGGACAAATTATTCCCGCCAATCCCTGTGACGGTGTGGGCGCATTGATTGGTACTGACTCCAATGAAAAATGGTGGTTGAACTGCTCGTCTTCGGCACAGATCACGGGTCATAACTGTTCGGGATATGGTAATAAAGGTACGTTGGTTGGCGACCAGATATGGTTGGCTTATTCAAATGACACCTTGATCAACTATCTGTTTACAGGTACTGTCAATGATATTGGGGATGGTGCTTTTGCACAACGTGCCGCCTATTCGGAAAATGCGTTTGAAGATGGTACAGTAGCAAATAAAACGTATGACGGGCACAATCCTAACGGAGTAGTGTCTACGGAATATATGCAATCAAAAGAATTGGTAAATCTTCTGAATGCATCCGTTGCACGCTGGAATGCATCGCATGATGAAGAATTGCAAATCGACTACTGGGAGTGGCAGGAAGGCGATTATCCGAAACTAACAAAGAATCCAAGTTATACCCCTGCTATTGTGACGTTTGAGAGTAACGGTGGCACAGCTATCGTTTCCAGACAAGTAGTGCCGGGCAGCCGCATCGAAATGCCGGTTCGTCCGTTGAAGGACAACCAACTGTTCTCAGGCTGGTACAAGGATGCCGCGCTGACACAGATCTTTGATTTCTATAACGACATCGTCGAAAGCGACATGACGCTTTACGCACGTTGGATTAACGATGACCGCTACGACGCGGATTTCACGCCGTTCAACAACAAGTTCACCAGCACGTATCATATCCAAACAGCAGCCCAACTGCGCGGTTTTGCACAATTGCAAAACGGTATCTATGACTGGAGCAGCGGCAGTATAGAACAAGTAGCCGTGCCGCGTGATTTCACGGGTAAGACTATTGTGCTGGACAACGATATTCTGCTCTGCGACACGACCGACTGGCAGTACTGGGGACGTGGTGCGTATGGTCTGCCTTGGAAATCTATCGGCTCTGAAACCGGATACTTGGATCAAAGTCGATATACCGTTGCCTTCAACGGTACGTTTGACGGTCAGGGACATGTCATCTACGGTCTATTCGCTGAGTTAGGCGGTATGCGCGGTACTGAAATGGGAGGTTTGTTCTGCTGGACAGGCAGTGACGCAGTTATTCAAAACGTAGGTATAGAGGCTTCGGTCATCGATGCTCAAATACATAATACGAAGGGACAAGCCGGCGATCATTCCTGGTATTTTGAAAGTAATCAAAAAACTGATCATTTAGGAATGTTGGCAAATGATGCCTCCGGAGCAATTATCAAACAATGTTATGCTGTCGGGCGCATGTACACGGCATTAACCGGCTGGGGCGGCGGTTTCCTCTATTATGCAAGTGATTCTGTTATCAACTGCTACGCACGCATTGACATTTATCAGGACAATATAGATCAACGAGATTCGTTGGAACAATCCGGAGCCTTTTCTCCTAGTAACAATTGTAGCAGTAGGATGGTTAACTGCTATAGTGCAGGTAGAACAAAACAGGGCGGTGTAAGCGGTACATCTTATTATGATCAGGATTTGGCAAGTAATCCGGGTACAGAGAATTCCGCAAGAAGCTCATTCTCACTGAAGACCATCTCCAATTATGTCGGTTGGGACTTTGAAAATGTATGGGCTCGTAATGATGACATCAATGACGGCTATCCTGTTCTCCGTCTGTTCCATCCGGACATAGAGAATAGTCCTGATCCGATTCGTGTAACAGGTATCACTGTAGAGCCAACGACGGGAAGTATCTACGTGGGCGAAAGTTTTCAGTTCAATGCTTCGGTATTACCTGAGAATGCTACGAACAAAAAAATCAACTGGAAAATGACAACCACCTATAAATATGCGACAATTGACCAAACGGGTCTTGTGACCACAGTAGATACTACTATATCGGATGTAGCATATATTACCGTTTCTTCAGATGATGGCAACTTTACTAAGAAATGTACGTTGTCGATCCGGACTCCGACTATTGCTGTTAATGCACCCATTTATTCACGACGTATTGGTGATACAACATGGATATCCGGTTTTGTAACGAATACCTCCAATACGAGGTTCTCGCGTAACTGGGAGTATATTGTATTCGCATCCACAACGCCTGCTGAAAAACATAAACCTGTGATATGGTCAACCAGCGATGCAAGCATCATAACAGTTGAACCGTTGGTGGACGATACCACTTACACTTATACGTCAACCGGGCGTACTTATCGTGGAGCGATGGCTATAGTACGGTGTTTAGGGAACGGTGCCTTTACCCTTACGGCTACTTGCGCAGAAGGTTCGCCTCATCAGGGAACTCACAAACAATGGGTTGTGCAGTATGAGATGACAGGTATTTCTCTGGAGTCTTCCCTTTCGATGAATATTGATGAGACCTATCAGTTGAAACCGACACTCACACCACGTTATACATCGTATGAACCGACTTATTCGTGGAGCTCGGATAACGAGAGTGTAGCTACCGTTGAAAATGGTATGGTTCAAGCGGTAGGAGTCGGTACAGCAAATATTACTGTCAGTGCAGAAGGTTATTCGGCTACCTGTGTTGTGACGGTAACTAATCCGCAGCCGACCTATTACACCATCCGCTTCCTCAATTACAATGGTGCGGTACTGCAAAACAGTCAGGTGCTTGAAGGCGACATGCCGTCTTATACCGGCGCGACACCTATCAAGCCTGCTGACAGCGAATATACTTATTCGTTCAATGGCTGGAGTCCGGCTATCGTGGCTGCTACTGCCAATGCTGACTATACGGCGCAGTTTACTGCTACAGCCAAACCACAAGGCGGTAGTGACTGCGATCCGTACGTTTGTGACTTCACCAAGAAATCAGGTAGTCATACTGCTTATACGGATAGTTGGACATATGACAATGACTGGACTGTCTTCGGTGGCGCGAACAACGGAGCACAGTGGGATTACGTCAAGATGGGTGGTAAGAATACCAACATCGCGAACGCTAACCCCGTTTATGTAGTTAACAAGAACGCTTTCGAATGTGAGATAGCGTCCGTCAAAGTGACCTTCCCTGCCGGATCGTTCTCTAAGAGCGGCATGTCGTGTAACAACTGGGGCGTCAAGGTATATAGCGATCTCGCTTGCAACAATCTGCTATACACCGTCAACGGTGGTACCATCAGCAAGAATGCTGAGACACTAACCGTCACACCGGCAGCAGGGCAAACGTGGAGCGCAGGCTATGCAATCCAAGTGTATTGGGATCTCGCGAACACAAGTACCACCAATGGTATCGTGCTCGTCAGCAAGATCGAGTATATCCCGGCGGCATCAAGTACACCGGTTGACCCGACCTATTATACCATCCGCTTCCTCAACTGGGATGATACGGAATTGCAGAACACCTTGGTTCTGGAAGGTACTATGCCATCTTACACAGGCTCAACACCAACCAAGCCTGCCGATGATGAATATACTTATTCGTTCAACGGTTGGAGTCCGGCTATCGTGGCTGCTACGGCGGATGCCGACTACACGGCACAATTCACAGCTACTACTAAACCGCAAGGCGGCGGAGATGACTGCGAGAATGTACAAGCTACGTGGCTTCAGACAGGTGGTTCCGATTGGGGAGAAATGACCACCGATGATGCTACCGTTTGGACGTACAACGCGCAATATGGTGCGGTAGGTAAGAAACAAGGCGGTGCAACCGGTTGGCTGTTGACACCGGCTAACAATCTAAGCGGCATGGAGTCCGTTTCACTCACCTTCAGTCATGCCCACCGCTATGCAACGAACTTTGCGGACGAAATGACACTTTGGGTAACACCGGATTATCAAGGTTCTGTAAGTGCTTCTCAATGGCAACAACTCACCATCTCGCCTTACGCAGCCAATACCAACTGGAATTTCGTGGACGTAACGGTTAATGTGCCGACGACAGCCGTAGGTGACAACACCGTCTTCGGATTTAAGTACATGAGTACAACATCCGGTTATGCGACATGGGAAATCAAGGATGTAATCCTCAATGCCCAATGCAATAATACACCGACAGATATACAAAATGTATCTGACAGCGCGAACAATGTCGCACGCAAAGTGCTCATCAATGGTTATATCTTCATCCTCCGCGGGGAGAAGGTTTACAATGCGCAAGGCGCGCTGGTAAAGTGACCAAGTAACTAAGTACAAATCTCACGGGCGGCTCAGTGATTGAGTCGCCCGTGTGTTTGTGTTAGACTATAATAGAAGCATGGTTTAAGCACCTGTAGGTGACAAACATCTGCCGAAAATGTGTGAAATACCACAAAATTAGGAAGTAAAATACCAAAAACGCTCACTCAGACGCACAAAAATGCATAAAAATTGCTCACTCTATTGCGCAATTCAAAAAAAAATTGTACCTTTGCAGCCAAAAGTTGCAAAGACATGAACGAGAAACGGTTAATGGACATATTTGATAGTATCCGCGAAGGCGGTTTCTCGGCTCATACTCTCCAACTAATTGACAACTATACCAACGATATACTTTATGGAAGAACAAATCTTGATCGATTCAATCAATCGGAGCATGCAGGACTCTGCTCTGGAGGCGCGCCTCTCATTGGGGCGTATATCGTGTGCTGTTACGCGCGAGCAAGCTTTGAACCAAGTCGCTTTTCTCCTGAATGCCAAGAAGCAAAGCCAAGCAACTGGGAAATAGATGCAAAACAAGAGGAAGTGCTGCAACAATGGGCAGAAGCCAAGCAACTATGGTTTCCTCATTCCGAGCAACTGCTGACCGCTCATTACGGACCTAAGATTGCACAGCAAGCGGAAGCAAAAGTGTATTATCGTGCCGGAGACACTTCCGTTATCAAGGAGCGCACATCTATCTATGCAACTTTAGGCAAGGCACTTGAGGCAATTATTTTGCATAATTCTCTGTTTCCTGAGACGAAAATGAAAGTCATCGGTTTCACGCGTGATTTGGATGGCCTGTTTAGAATCATTCTCACGCAGCAATTCATAGCGTGCAAACGCCTTGCGACAAAAACAGAAATAGATGACATGGTGGCTGCAAAAGGCTTTCGGGATAACAAGGAAGGCGAAGGGATAAATTATATTGGCGATCGCTTGTATCTGGAGGACATGCATCCTGCAAATGTCTTCATTGATGCCACAACTAACCAACCGATTTGTATTGATTGTATCGTCAAATTCATAAAGAAATAAATTAATCATCCCTCTCTTTGTGTACCTTTGCAGCCGAAAAAATTTTAGTTAAATTATCAATTATAAAATTTATGAAGAAAACAACCCATCATTTATGGATGATCTTGTTGGCTCTCAGTATGAGCATGACAAGTTGTGTGGATGACAAAGATGTTGTTAATCCCAGCGAAAAAGACCCGAACTTCAAGTACATTATTCTGATGAGCGACATCCACGTAATGGCTCCCGAACTGCTGGAGAAAAAAGGAACCGCCTATGAGAATTATCTGAGTCAGGATCCCAAGTTGTTGGAATACAGCGGTGAGGTACTGGAGTATCTGGTAGGAGAGACGCTGCTACGGAAACCTGACCTCGTCATCATCCCGGGTGACCTGACGAAAGACGGAGAATTAGTGAGCCATCAGTTAGTGGTGCGTATTCTCACACGACTGCGCAGTGCCGGCATACCGGTAATCGTAGTACCGGGCAATCACGACATTGACAATCCGGAAGGCTATTATTTCAACGGAGACAACACGAGACCGGCAGAACGCACATCGCCGGATCAGTTTGCGGCACTGTATGCGAACTTCGGCTACAATCAGGCGTACGCCAAAGATCCTGCCTCGCTGTCCTTCGTTTGCGAACCGCTGAAAGGCTTGGTGTTGCTGTGCATCGATACCGATAAGTATGAAGAAAATCGCTACATCGATAAAGGCGACACGATAAACTATAACCAGACTTCCGGACGCATCCGTCCGGCTACGCTGACTTGGATGTTAGATGAGGCAGACAAAGCGCGTGCCCTCGGAAAACAGGTTGTGCTCGTACAACACCATAATATCGTACAGCACTACGATGCCCAAGGAACGCTCCAAGGCGATTACATCATCGCTGACTACGAGAATGTCAGCAAGGAGCTGATGAAACATGGCATTCACATGGCTTTCACAGGTCATTCGCATCTACAAGACATAGCTCAGTATCGCACCGTAGCAGACAATGCTCAAATCGACAGTCTGGTTGATGTAGCTACCGGATCCGCCATCTCGTACCCTAACCCGTGGCGCACGATCAAGGTAAGCAATGACTTCACCAATTGGCAGATCAAGACCGAATACGTGATGACCATACCTTCGCTCAGCAACGTGAAATCAACGTGCCACAAAAGACTCCATGACAATTTCAAAGGCGGACTGGGATGGCATATCAAAGATGGTTGGAGCAACATTGATAAATATCGTAGTCAGCTCACAGCCTTAGGCGCACCACAGGGATTCTTTCCTCAAACGCCCGAGGAAATGTCAGAAATGCTGACGACATACCTCGGCGACCAGTTGACCGGGATTTTTATGATTTATAACGAGGGTAATGAGTGGAAGAATCCGCAATCAGCAATATTGGAAAGCCAGCTGAAGAGCAATATGGAGAAGATGCTGCGAGACAGGGCTGCAAAGTTTGGCATGGAGGATGTACAGACCGAAGGGTTTGTTTATCTGTTCAATATGATGTACAGCGCGTATATGGAGCCGGGAATAAAGAGTATGTTGACCGATATCAACCAGTATAACGCCTCCGATAAGAGATTGGAAAGTAGAACGGACGATCTCAACGTGGTCTTGCGTTTAACAAAATGATTATACTATGCGAAAGAGTTTTTGCTTATTTTTCTTATTCATCGTGTTGTGCTCGTGCGGGCATAAACAGATACGAGTGACGGAATGTACGACGGAAGCTATCAAGGTAAATGCTTCTTGCGACAGTCTGCAGGATCAGTCGTATTTGGAGCAGTTGGCTCCCGTCAAGGCCGATATGGAGCGTGAGATGAACGTGCAGATCGGTTATGCGCCGGAGGAGCTGTGGGTGAACGGTCCGGAGTGCCCGATGTTGAACTGGGCAACGGATGCGCTATGGGAGGCCGCCAAACGTGTGTACGACGGACAGGTAGATATAGCCATCGTGAACATGGGCGGGATGCGTTGCAGCTGGCCTGCCGGTCCTATCACCATCGGAAACGTGTTTGAGTTGATGCCGTTCGATAACCGCTTAGTGGTACTGACGCTCAAAGGCGAAGATGTGATGGCACTTTGCGAGTCCTTCGCACAGTACGGCGGTCAAGGCGTAGCGGGAATGAGAGTAGAAGGATGTACGATGAACGATGTACAAAGTACGAAGGTAAAGGTCTCAGTGGACGGTAAGCCGCTGAAAAAAGAGGCGTTATACACCGTAGCGACCAGCGATTACTTAGCCGGTGGAACAGACCACATGGATGCCCTGACGCGCTATGTGGAGCGATGGGACAGCGATCTGCTGATTCGGGATCTGTACTTGGAAGCAGTCCGCGAGCAAGACACCATCCGCGCTGCCGTGGACGGAAGAATGAGGCTACATCCCTTTTCCGGTGATGTGAGCACCATCGGGGGTGATGTCCATACGGATGGTAGAGTGAAGACGGAGAGGTAAGTTATGCTCCACATGACCTACAGGAGCATTGAAAAGAACGGGGTAGTCGTATTCTGCGACTACTTCTTTTATGGTCTCATAGACGGTGCAACCCATGGAAGGGTCGTCCTCACAATCGGTGAACTGCCCTACTATCAGTCCGCTGAGGTGCGCGAGGACACCGCTCATCTTGAGGTTGCGGATCATGCGGTCGATATGGTAATGACGCTCGCATATATCCTCAATAAGGAGAATAGGGAACTGCTTGCGGAAAAGCTGGTCACGCAGTCCGTAACGTGTGCCTTGCAAGCCGTACAAAACAGAGAGGTTACCGCCCACGATAGGTGCGTACGCGGTGCCGTAATGGTTCATGGGGTGAGCAGGCCAGAAATAATCCATTCGCTCATCCGCCAAGAGGCTTCGCAACGCACGTATCGGTTCGCTGTCTTCGGGCAGCGTAGCGATATGCTTGCACATGATACCATGGATCGAGAACTGGTCGCTGTACGCCGATGCCTGATGGAGGGCGGTGATGTCACTGAAGCCGATGATCGGTTTATGAATAGGCGGCACTTGGTCAATGATCCGTTGTAGCCCGTAGCCGCCTCGGGAACAAAGGATGAAGTCCACGGAAGGATCCCGCAGTGCCTCGATGATATCCGCCAAACGATCCTGATCCGTACCCGCAAACCGTCCCCATTGGTCGCGTGCATGCGTTCCTTCACTCACCTCATATCCCCAAGAGCGAAGACGCGTTGCCGCGCCTTCGATATACTGGGGATCTATGACACCAGAGGGAGATATGAGACGAAGGTGAGTCAATGTACGAAGGAAAGATGTAAGATGTATGATTTATGTACGATTTACATCTGAGGAGCACCCTCGTGCAGGACGCGAGCGATGATGTCCACGGCTTCGTCGATGACGGGCTCTGTATGAGTTGCCATGAGGGTGGTACGAAGCAGACATTCGCCTTCGACACATGCCGGCGCGATAACCGGATTGACATACACGCCTTCCTCGAACATCTTCTTACCGAAATAGAGGGTGTCGAGCGTCTTATAGGTGAAGATAGGCACGATAGGCGTCGGAGCCTCGATGATCTTCACGCCGTTGGCGAGCAGTTGTTTCTGGAAATAGCGGGCGATATTCATCAGTCGTTCGGGTCGCTGGGGATCCTTGATCAACTGATGGAGTGCTTCAAGCGCCGTAGCTGCCGAGCAGGGAGTGATAGAGGCGGAGAAGATGAAGGGACGGCTCACATGGCGTAACCAATCGGCTACGCGGTGAGAGGTCAGCATACATCCACCGATGGACGCCAAGGACTTGGAGAAAGTGAGCATAGTGATGTCCACTTTGTCGGTCAAGCCGAAATGCGCAGCGGTACCTCTACCACCGGGTCCAAGGACACCAAAACCATGCGCATCGTCCACCATCACGCGTGCTCCGTATTTCTCTGCTAACGCACATATCTCAGGCAGTTTGCAGATGTCTCCGCGCATAGAGAAGACACCGTCGGTGATGATGAGCTTACCTGCCTCCTCGGGAATGGACTTGAGCTGACGCTCCAGATCCGTCATATCCGAGTGACGGTAACGCAGTACCTTGGCGTAACTCAGACGGCAAGCATCGTAGATAGAGGCGTGGTTCTCGCGGTCATTGAGGATATAATCATCCTTACCGCAGATAGCGGAGATGATAGCGAGGTTCGTTTGGAAACCGGTAGAGACGGTCATCGCCTCCTCGTAACCCGTGAACGCGGCTATCTCGCGCTCCAACTGAAGGTGCAGATCGAGCGTACCGTTCAGGAAACGGCTACCACTCACACCTGTACCGTATTTATCCAACGCCGCATGTCCGGCAGCAATAACTGCCTCGTTCTCCGTGAAGCCGAGGTAGTTATTGGAACCCAACATGATCACACGGTGGTTCTCCATCTGCACGACAGGTGCTTGACGGCTCTCCAACTCGTGGAAATACGGGTAAATACCCAATTTGCGGACCTGTTTGAGGGTCTCAAAATGGTCACATTTTTCAAATAAATCCATTGATTGATAGTTTAGAGTGTAGAGTTTAGAGTTTAGAGAAGCTTCTCTCAACTCTCAACTTTCAACATTCAACTTATTAAAGAACGTTCAGTTCTTTCAGAATAGCGGTTGTCTTGCGGACAGCAGCCTCGGACTCGTGCAGTTTAGCGCGCTCCTCATCGCTGATGTTCAGCTCCAAAATCTTCTCAATACCGTTCTTACCGATGATACAAGGTACACCGATGGTGATGTCCTTCATACCGTACTCACCTTCGAGGGCAGCGGAGCAAGGGATCATCTTCTTCTGGTCCTTGATAATAGCTTCAGCTACGGAAGCAGCCGCAGCACCCGGAGCCATCCAAGCAGAGGTACCGAGCAGACCGGTCAGGGTAGCACCGCCTACCATCGTGCTCTTAACGACATTCTCCAACTCCTCTTTCGACAGGAACTCGGATACATTGATACCTTTGTAGGTAGTGTAGCTGGTCAGAGGGATCATAGTGGTATCACCGTGACCACCGATTACGAAACCGTCCACATCGTTAGCGTTGCACTTGAGGGCTTGGCTAAGGAAGTATTTGAGACGTGCGCTATCGAGAGCACCGCCCATACCGATGACGCGGTTACGCGGCAGTTTGAGTGCATGGAGGGTCAGATAAGCCATCGTATCCATCGGGTTAGAAACAACAACGAGGATCGCATTCGGGCTGTACTTCAGAACTTGGTCGCAAACCGATTTCACGATACCTGCGTTCACACCGATGAGCTCCTCACGGGTCATACCCGGTTTACGGGGCAGACCGGAAGTGATGATCACTACATCCGAACCGGCAGTCTTGCTGTAATCATTAGTTACACCCTCAACTACGGTATCAAAGCCCATGAGCTGAGCCGTTTGCATGATATCCATGGCTTTACCCTCAGCAAAGCCCTCTTTGATATCAATCAGACATACTTCATTGGCTACTTCGTTAACAGCCAATACATTTGCGCAGGTTGCTCCAACGTTTCCTGCGCCTACAACAGTTACTTTAGACATAATTTTGTATTTTTAAATTTATAATAATCAAACGTTATTTTTTACAAATATTGTAAAAGCGTGCAAAATTACTGCTTTTTTTTTATATATGCAAATTATTTTTTCAATTTTTGCCAAAATCAAGCTATCTTGCGCTTTCCTATTCTGAACGACCTGCCGTGAACGAGTCTTACTCGGAGATTCGGCTTCAACGGGAGTTTCTTGATAAAGACTCCGGCATGTTTCGGAATGAGATACGGCACCTTATGACGCAGCCGGATCTCCGCCTGTACAGGGGCTATATTCGATTGTAGATCCCACGAGAGTTGGAGCGAGCAATCGACAGACTTACCGATGGTGACAGGTTTGTCCGGCGCTGCGCGCAGCCATTTATAGAGCGCTACATCCATGGTCTTCACCGCTCCTTCAACCTTGAGGAAATAGCGTTCGGAACGAGGTGTAGCGGAAGCCACACTAATCGTCATACTCAGGTAATAGAAGAGGAAACTGAAGAGCAGGAGAACCCGGAAATCCAATTCGCACAAAGTATAGAAGAGGTTCCATACAATCATAGAGAGGAATCCGATGACCACACTGATGACCACTACACGAGTGTTATACACAACGCGGGTATATTTCGTAGTAGCGATCACGATCACGAAGCTTGATACGATCCAAGGTATCGAATCCAAGAACGAACGGAAGACGGTGATCTTCAAGACGGAGATGAAAAGTCCCATCAGCAGGAAGGACAGATAACTGATTGCGGATGCGATCAGGGTACGCAGTAGCACATTACCCCATGCTCTCAAGCTACGCGGGCTGACGGCCAAGATAGAGAGAATGAAGGCAAGGAAGAAACTCATCACCAAGCCCAAGAAAGGCACCTGACCCATATTCTGAATCAACCAAGCCGGTAAGATTCGCCGTCCTACCTCAAACTGCACATAGAGCGTCAGTCCGAGCCAAGAGACGATAGAGGCTCCTATCGCCATGATAATCCACCGCATATAGAAGGAGGCGTTCTGAGAGTCAAAGAGGTTGTAATGGTTAAAATAATGCGATCCATGTTTGCAGCGGTCGCTGTACTCGGGACAATGATAGCCGTTTTCCTCCCAGCACTCTTCGTGCATCGTATGCTCACATTTGGCAACGATCTTATCCCCGGGTTTGAAAGGCGCCTTGCACAGATAGCAGGTATCTCCCACGGCATGATTATGAACGCTCATGTTCGGTCCCGTATAAACGAGGAGATATTTCCGACGGAAGATAATATAGCGGATGACCGGAATGACTATCTGCATCATGATATAGACGAAGAGCAGGATAAAAAGCCCGAGCAGCACACCTTGGGCGATGACATAAGCGACGTTATGCCCGTTGACGATGATCGGTTTGAAGATATTTCCGAGCGAGACGGTGGTCGTGAACGAAGCCACTAACTTGTCCGTCTTCCGGTCATAGATATTAAGCGTGAGTTGCTTGTGGTCCCCTCGATACACCTTATAATCCGGATTGATAAACGTGAAGCGGTTATCGGGAAAATCGAATTGGAAAATATCATAAATCTTCCGCTTCAAATCAATCCAGTTGTAATCATCGATATACTCTCCTCCGTTGAGATTGCAGAATATATAGGGCACGCTAAGCGAAGCGCCCTCCTCCTCTGCCATCTGGTTATCCATGTTGATATAATAAGCGACGAAGGTAGAGTCTTTCGCCGGACGTCTGACGAGTTTCTCCTTATATGCATAATGATCGGGGTCGAAAGGCGCGTCGGAGTTTTCGTCATAGGTACGCTCCGCTGCAAAAGTGAGCATGACGCACCGTTTGGCATCTTTCCAAACGCCCTCTCTATTGACTATTTTCTCGCGACACTCCTCCATCGCGCGATAGAGATAGATATAGGGCTGATCCACGCGCTTGAAATAGGTCTCCACGATATAGTCGGTAGCGGGATAGGGTTTGGAGATCTTATCGCCGTCCATGAAAACGATAAAGAGATGGTTCGTGTCAAAGACCGTCTTTATCTCGCGCAAGTAATGCTGTATCTTCTCGAGTTGCTCCTGTGGCAATGTTCTGTCCACCAGCACGAGCATACGCAGATCGTAATGCTGCACCTCTTCGCTCTCCACATTCTTCATCTGCACTAATCGCGGTGTGGCTCTCCTTGTTCTCCGGAATCCCTCGATGAGCTCCACGACCTCGGTGCGCACCATGGTCGTGTCGGAGATGGAGAACGCGGGACCATCATCGGTAAGGCGGGTAGAGACGGTGAAGGTCTTATAGTCGGGTGAGAAAATGACATCCGTCACCTCCATATCGGTCTTAGAAGTTCCGATATACGAGTCCAGTATATCCAGATTTTCCAAATCCGAAGTGTCCATATATTTCTTGATGAGATCCTCGCAAGACGACAGGATCAACGCGATGCACGCGAGACCCAGATATTTGAGTTTTGACATATTTGATGAGATAGTTATCATATGGTAGGGTAATCGTTTTGTTGCTTTCTAAGCATTTCGGCTTGTTTCTTGATGGCTTCTTTCTTCTGTTTGGCAGCCTGCCATTTGGTAGTCAGATTATTAAACAGCATAAAGATGACTGCAAAGCAGGCAAAGCCTATCAGGTAATCTTTAAACCGCTGCATCAGCGGCATATATTGCATCTGTTGTATTTTCTCAGATCGCGATTTGATGGTAAAGAAACTCTCGCTAAGGAGCTCGGCTCTTTCCTTGAGTTGCGGGACGGTAGAGGCAGCTGTTTTGGCTTTGTCGTACGCCTCTTGGATAGGGGTAAAATGCGCTTGTTCTTTTGCCTTGAGTTTCTCCAATTGGGGTGTCAGTTTCTGGACAAAAGACAGCCGGAAGGCCTGTTTGTAGATCCGGTTGTACATACTATCTTGGCTCAAGACGATCTGCTCGGCAGCGAGGAAATCGCGGATTGCCTGACATTTCGTTTGCTGCGCCGTAATGGTGTCGGAGAGGGACTGCTTGAGCAGTTGTGCTTTCGTCATGAGTTCCATGAGGGTATCGTTCTCCGAGATGAAACCGAGATAGGAGGCGTTGAAGGCATCCCATTTGACATTGAGAGACTGCATCCGATGGTTGAGTCTCTGGGCTTTGGCTTCGAGCGTCCGAACGGAATAGGCGGTCTTCAGGTCCTTGTCGGTGATGGTCGTTTGTTTTTTCGTATCATCCGCTAACTGGTCTAACTCCGCCGTCAGTTTGTCGAGTTGAGCGCGCATCTCAGTCTGGAACTGCAATGAATATTGCTGTTCTTCATTCGCTTCCTCCGCTGCCAAAGGAATGGATAAGCAGAGGAGAAGGAGGAGTATGTATCTCTTTATCAGCGACATGTGCGGTCAAAATACTGTTCTGCTTTCTTGAAGACTGCGACTGCGTTTTTCTCTTCCTCGGTACGCGCCCCGTTCTGGAAGATCATATCCTTGGTGTCTGTGATGATAGCGCGACATTGGTCCGCGAGATCCGAACGCTCGAAATAATCCTTGGTAGAGAGCCAACGTGTGACATTATTATCGATGGTACGCGAGTTAGCAAGGATGATTTTTACGTTCAGGGAGCGCTCGTCAGCCGGCAGTTGAAGGGTGACGGAAAGCGCTTTGATGGAATCGATATACTGGTTATACTGCGTATGCGCGTCTTGCAGATCCGCACAAGCACTGCTGTCCTCGCTGACCGGGAACTGGATCTGGAGAGCATCCTGCAGTTGATGGAAGAGTTTCTCTCCTTCTTCGCTATTGACCACTCCGCCGGTATAGATAGATTTGAATGCGTCATAGCTACGGATGACAGCATCCCGTGCATTCTGCGCCGCTACGATCTGCGGATCGAGCCCGAAACAGGGGTTGCGTTGGAGCGTGATCTGATATTCGGTATTGACATCCATACCATAGGAGATACCATAGTAACGAGCAGCACCTTTCTGCTTGAGCTCATCAATGAAGAGGATGTCCCGTAAACGGAGCGAATAAACATCCGTGGTGTCAGAGACCGCAAAAGTCTGCGTCAGGGAGTCGTTGATAATCTGCCGCGGAGTACCCATCGGTTTCAGGCCCTTCGGTTCCGCCCAAGCATGGAAAATATGTTTCTTACGATGCGGTTTAGGCAGCGCCTTGTAGAAATAGGGAACGCGATGGAACTGATCGGCGGTGTTGCCGGTCATATTATAGGACAGTTTCTCGGTACAGAGACGCTTGTGCTTGAATGCCTTGTGGTAACTGATCTCCTCCCAGAAGACAAACAGCTTACGCTCCGACTTCATGGTGACGGAGACGGTGTTCGCCGTTTCGTCGAACTGCAGGGAAGCGGTCACTTTGACTCCGTCACCTTTCGGCTGCGGGATTGTCAGTTCCTCGCTAAAAGGAGTCTTGTCGCTCAGGGTCACCGGTTTGGTGGTCTGCGCAACCATCGTCAGCGTCGTCAGACACAGGAATATAAAGGTATATTTTCTCATTTTCGCATTTATTTTAAACTAAATCCATCCTTGTGGTTCGGCTTGCCGGATGACCCAAGAGGCAACCTGCAAGTCCTCGGGATAGGGCGGTTCGGAGAGGGCGTGGTATCGCTCATAGGTGAGGTACGTAGCTACGCGTTTGATGCCCCAGACGAGGTCGGTAAAAGTATCCGTCCTATTGAGACATACGCGCCCTGCCATCGATCCGAAGAAGCGTATATTCGGGTGCCACGGATGCGGCAGAGGGTTGCCCTCTTCATCTTCGGTCAGGAACCGGTACTCCGGTGCTCCATCAACGCAGGGGAACGCATCCGGCAACTCGATGATCATCCGAAAATGATCGGCATACAGGGGCTTGTTCTCTACCCCTTTCTCCCCGAGTCTCTCTACGTCCGTCACGCCGCATATACTGCGGATCTGATAGTCCACGAGATAGCTTACCGGCAGCCCTTCGGCGTTCGTTCGCTTGACACCCCACCGGATGTCGGAACGCGCAGACAGGCCTTCCTCCATCTTCTGCCATTCGTACAGCAAACGTCGGTTACGCCCACTGAGCGGTTTATCCCGGAAATGGGTCGGGGATAAGGAACACGGTGTCTCCATTTTGTATGTTATAATCCGCCAAAGTCTGGTCGGTATTTCCGATTCTGGGTCTGAGCACGCGGATCTCGTGTACCTCCGGGTCTTCCTTGCCGAAGAAATACTCCAACGGCGCACCCGTAGCATCGATGGACGGGTAGTCAAAGATGAGTTTGCCGTCCTGACCGATCGCGTGACGCAGATTCGTCATAAGGGTCGATAACGGTGCCTGAGGGTTGACCACCTTGAATCGAACCGTTTTGTTCTTATAGACGATGTCTAACAAGAAATCATTATTATCTTCCATATACGTTATATTTGTTCATCATTAATATGAATAGAGACATAAATAGGATAAATCTGTGAGCTGCGCACCTCCATCATGGTCTGCAGTAACATCTCCGCCTGAGGTATCCTTTCCTCAAAACTGCGGCGGATGAAATTATTGTCCTGCAGGAAGATGCTGACTCGAATGCAATACCCGCTCTCCTGCTGATCATTCCGCTGATGGTTCTTGACCTGAATGCCGTTGACCAGATCGGGACCGATGGAATAGATATTCATGAGCTGCGTGTAGCAGAAGAGTTTGATGTCTGCCGGGGTCACAATCCGATCACCCGTGACGAGGAAATACTTGAGCATTGCCTGCGAGTTCTCCGCATTGCTGACCTCATCCAAACCGTAAGTCGGTTCGGTGATCTGCGTCACCGAGGACGATTTGATTCCTGCCGGAGAGGTGAAGAGGCTATCTTGCTTGAGTACCTCGTTGATAGCAGCACCGGGGGTCGTCAGATAATTGATATCCAGACTGACCGCATGGTTAGCCAGCGCACTTCGCTCCAACATCAGATAGACTCCCGAATAGAGGGAATAGGTATTGGAGTTAACGGATTTAGCGAGTTGCGTCAAACCCTCCTGAATACGATTGAGGGTATTCTTCACATTGACATCATCGATGCTCAGGAAAGCATAATAATCGCTGTCGAGTTTAGCCGAGAGACAGGTCACCAGACGTCTCAACGCTCCTTTGTTAAAGCGGTCTGCAGCTACGCGTCGTATGGAGACGGGGGTCTTACCGAACAACTGCTCCGAAGCCGGCGGCAGAAGGTACATCAGTTGATCGCCTGCTACTCGTACCAGCGGTTTGGAGGCAGTCAGGGTTGCGGTAGAGAGCCGCGCGTTGACCAGCAGAACGGCGTTGAGAACGATATTGTTCTTATTAAAAGCAAAATCAGAGGGAATACCCGTAAAATCGAAGGTCAACTCTACCCTGTCGGACTCCACCGGCAAAAGATGTGCCGTACCGTTCCGACCGATGCTGAACAGGGCTACGTTCTTACGAGCATACAGCTCCAGTGGGATGAGCGAAGCCTGATACATCTGCGCATGGTTATAGAGCATTGCCGACAGCGAGAAACAGGGCTGAACCGGCATGTTGGCATAATGCCACGGTTTGACGAGCGGCAGTAACTGATGTCCGTTCACCGAGATCTTGACATCCTTAAACCGTTCGTCCCTAAGCGCAAAGGTCAAGCCGGAGAGGTCGGAGATAGGGTTTTGGAAGGAGAGCACCACTTTCCACCGCCTTCCGTCCAGACGGATCACCGAGCTGATATCGGCGTTCACCAAACGGGAGCGCAGTAAGGGCATGAAGGAATAACCGCCTTCCTGCAAGGTAAAAGTGCTGGTCTCGTCCAGCGTCAGTTCCGGTACATCGTTCTGAAGCTCCATGCCGACTACGGTGGTAGCCGGCACAGCGTGACCTGCCTCATAAGGCATCATCATGCGTGCGAACTCTTCGAGCACGTCCTGACGAAGGCGTTCGACCTCGCCGTCCATCTCGTTGGCGCGGTACGCTAACGCAGTCATCAGAAGCGAGAAGACAGGGTCCTTCGCTAATCCTTCCAATTGGTCAATATGATCGCCTTTCTGCCAAATAGAAAGGATCTCGTTGAGCAGATCAGTAGCTCGTTGACGGGTACTATAGATATCCTCTTTCATGAATTAATTCCAGATTTTGAGGGTCGTTTCGTATGTATATTTCTCTTTCGTATCGGTTACAATACCGGTGATAGTCACATAAATTCTGCGTTCGTTACGGACATAAGACATCGTTGCGTTGACATCACTCAGACGCTGCTCGTAGCGCTCGACAGCAGCTTTGAGTTCAGCAGCGAAGGTATTGAGATTTCGGGAGTTACCGGAGATCTTCTTGGTATAAAGGCTCTCGTCATTGGTAGTATTGTCAGGGGCGGAGTTATAGACCACACCCTGCTGCTCGTTAAAAATCTCAAATCGTACATTATTGAACACAAAGCCGAAGCGTTTGTCGATGCAGGTCTCACCACACACCGTGGAGAGCAGCAGCTCCAAGAAAGAGTCGATGGACTCCTTGATGGTCGTTGCCTGCAGCAAGCCGTTCTTCGTCACATATAATGGTGCTATTAATCCGATCATAATCCGTTAAATAGATGGTATAAACTTGATCTCTTCGGGATCCGGCACGTGGAGGGCATTATAGAGCCGTTCGTACAGCTCGTTGTAGAGCTTGTCGTACATCCGTTCGTGCAGATCGTCGGTGATGAGTTTCTCCAGCTCGGGTTTGAGGGTCTCGTTCATATAGGTGGTGAGCGTCTCGGTAAGCGTCTTGCCTATCTCCTCACGCAGTTCGTCCTTGATCTGGAGCAGCAGTTTCTCATACAACTCGGGGTTCAGCCGTTCGTACAACTCCTGTTTAGCCTGCGCTAAAAGTGCCTCATAATCGATAGTATCATCCTCCAAGACGAGTCCGTCCAACACCGTGTTCGCACCCGATAGATAGTTCAGCATCCACTCCAACCACTGGGCGATGTCGGTCTGCTCGGGACGCAAGACCTCTGCGGGCAGCTCGGCATACGGCGTCATGATGAAATAATCCACCGCCTGAGCGATCTCGTGCAGCATACGGACATACTCGGATACGCGTCCCTGCAGGTCGCAGGTCTTCATGAGGAAGAAATAACGCATCAACGCCCTTTTACCGTCTCCTTCGCGCAAATGTGTATGCTCGGAGAGGGTACGCAGCAGATCGGTGAGTCGCTGATGATAGGACTCGAACGCATTGCTGGCGGCCAAAAGCAGACAAGGAGGGATATACGTGCTGTCCACCGATATATCGCCGTTATTGACGGTAAACTTCGTGATGGGCATCACATCCGCTTCTTTCAGCTCCTCGCTCGACATGATCGCATAGCGGTACTGCGGACGGATATAGGGTACACCCTCTTTCTCAAACGGTGTCTCGCCTTCTCCGAAACCGACCGTCAGATAATAGGTCGTACCGTAGAGCAGCGGAACAGCGATGCTCACGGGTTCGTCCACTTGTATGATTCGTCCGGAAGGAAGGATAGCAGTCATCTGCAGGCGGTCGATCTCGTACTTATTGGTATAGAACACCCCTTCGGCAGAGAAAGGCAGCCCGGGTAACAGTCCGATACAATGTTCGCCGAGAGCAGCCCGGATAGCAGTCTGCTGCCTGAAACTCAGGTTGCTGTCCATCTCAAGGAAGGTCTGCGCTGTGAGCTCCATTCCCGGTTTCCAATTGATACGTGCGTTAAGATCCAACATGATATTTAGGATTTTTATTTTTTCAAATGTGTGTTATAATTCAGTACAGGTGTTTGCGGAAGGTCGATGTCCTTCCATTTGATGTCGATGAAGCACTTCGCCTCCATCGGCATAAACCATTCGCATACGAACTCGTTCAACGGACGGACATCGTCCATCAGGCTGTTGTACTGCTCCTTCGTGAGTTCGGGCATGATCATCTCGTATCGCGCCGAGGGGAGCCACGAACGGGTGTTATCGGTCTCGCTGTACCGTCCGATCGTCAGCTGCACCTCGCATCGGAAGAGCGAAGAGAGCAGATCCCGAACGAAATACAGGTCTCCGCGCAGATGGCTCACGAAAGGCAGAAGTACCGCTGCTTCCCGAACATACGAGTTCTGCTCCGACGCCAAATCGAATCCGAAAAAGCGGGAGAGGATCTCCTGCAGACGAGTCTCCAAGAGCGAGGATATCTCCCTCTCAAGACTCAGTCGGCACCTGAAAGCGAAGGTGTCAAAGGGCTGGAACAAGTCCATCAACAGGCGTTTACGCGCCATCAGCTTCTCGGAGTTGACCTTGCCCCTTTCTACCGACCGATAAAGCAATCCTTGCGGTAACAGTTGGTTGAAACTATCCCGTGAGAGTTGTACCACCGCAGCCTCGTCATCATACGCCAGAAGATCACTGTTATAGTTGCGGTAGAAGGTACCTTCCGCCTGCACTATCCAGCGGTCTGCCAAGTCGGGATAGAGGTAGTTGAGCAGCATCTCCGCGCTGATCTCCGACAGGTTATTATCTAAATGCTCATTCAGCATATGCTATTCTTTTCGGTTATTCACCGTTTAACGCTATATAATAGTCTTTGTCCGATGTATGCACCCAAAGGACGTCTCTTGCCGGAATACCGACTTGCTCCAAGCTCATCTCCGAATAGGGGAATGTCTCGTCCAATTTCCGGTATTCGTGTTGGTATAGCTCGCCAAGAAGACTGCCCCTCAAAGGCGAGTCCTGCTCGATGCGGCGCTCTACCTCCCTTCCGGGACACATCACCGAGACTTGCTCTCCCGTCCTGCGGGACTCCACATAGTCCACAAAACAGTCGTTGAGCACCACCTCCGGATGCGCCTCTCCGGTCATCCTACGCAGCTCGTCCAGACACTGCCCCACCGTATGCTTGATCGTGAGGGATGAGTCCAAGACGGGTTCCCATCGCTCATGGACGGGACAGTCGTCATCGTATGCCTTGAATGCTACGGTACGGGTAGTGAGGTGCTGTCCTTCGTAGCAGAACATCCGTCCGCATAAACTCGTCAGTTCGCCGCT
>ONMU01000024.1 GCA_900319035.1 uncultured Bacteroidales bacterium | reverse complement strand
ACGGAACCGAGGACATTAGTAACCTGAGCGGCTGAGACAGCTTTGATGGAAGGATCCTCAAAGCACTTTTCATAACCGGCAAGATCCACATTGGCCTGGCTGTCCAGGGGCATATATTTCACATGAATACCGTATTCCTTCTGCAGATAGAACCAGGGCAGTACATTGGAAGCGTGTTCTGCTTCTGAAATCAGTACCGTATCGCCTTCATGCAGAAAGTCATGGGCCATGGAAAAGGCAATCTGATTCATGGCCTGGGTGACATTGTGGCAGTAGATGATTTCCTTGGGATCACAGTTGATGAGTCTGGCAAAGGTTCTGCGGGCCCCATCATAGAGACTGTCATTTTCAACGGCAACCGCATAATCCCCGCGGTGTACATTGGAAGTGTGCTCGGCATAGAAATCAGTTACCGCATCGATGACGCACTGCGGCTTGAGGGATGTGGCGCCTGAATCAAAGTAGATGAAATCAGGATGATTCACCAGCATCGGAAAGTCTCTGCGGATATCTTCTACTGCGAAGACGAGCGTAAGAAGAACTGGACAAAGATGGGCGTCCTCGCTGACGAGATGGAAGCTCCGTCGCTGTATATGAACGCAGCACGTGCTGGTAAAAAAGCATTGGTAATCTGCACCGTAAGCGATCATATTCTGACCGGCGAAGCTACCACCGCGGAACAGCGTCAGAACTCGTTCACGAACATGATGGACGTTGCGTTTGACATCATCTGATGAAGAAAACACTTCTCATATGCGCATTGGCTCTTCTGCCCCTGGGTCTCATGGCTCAGGAGCAGGAGAGACGCGCGTATGACTCATCTGCGCCCTCCGAGCAGAACCCTGCTGAGGAGCAGCAGACGCAGGAAAGCCCGAAAAAAGAAAAGAAAAAGACTGCCCTCTTCACCGGTTTCTCCGGCGGAATGATGGTTCACGGAGGATACTTATTCTCCGATGATCCGCGTAAGGTGTTCAGTAACTCCGGTTTGGGCGATGCTTCATACGTCAAAGGACTGCCTAAAAGCGGTTTCTGTTTCGGTATCGGCGGAGCAGTACGTGTACATCTGATCAACCATATACACGTAGGAGCAGAGGGTTTTGTGAGCACTATGCCGCTCATGGGAACCGGTTCCAGCGTACGATCAGGATGGGGCGGCGGTTTCTGCGATTTCTACACCCAATGGGGCAAGGTGCAACCTTTCATCGGAATGACCATAGGCGGTGGTTCCATGAGCCGGTTATTTGTCCCCAAACAAGCAGCAGATGTCAACTACACTGCTGCTGACAGCACTTATTACAATGCTTCTTACACCAAAACACCTTTCTTCCTGCTCGATCCGTATGTAGGTATCGAAATAGGACTCAAAGGACACGCTGCGATATTGATTCGCATCGATTACATGCTTCCTTTCGGCAAGACCGGCAGCAAACTGACGGAAGACGTCCGATGGAGCAATTTTATGTCCCCTACAGGACCACGCCTGTATATAGGCTTTATGTTTGGAATAATAAACAAAAACAAGACATAGCAAATGGATAAAAACACTTGGGTCGGCTTCCTTCTAATAGCCGCAATCATCGTTGGGTTCACCATGCTTAATCGTCCTTCGAAAGAACAATTAGCAGAACGCCAACGCGTACAGGATTCTATCAAACTTGCCCGTATGGCAGAATTAGAGGCACAACGTATCTCTGATTCGCTGCAATATGTAGCGGGCAATGCAACACAAACTGAGACCATCAGCGAAGAGCAACAACAAGCGCATATGCAAGCCGCTTATGGCACTTTTGCTCAAGCTGCGCAAGGCGAAGAGCAATGGGTAACGCTGGAGAACGAACACTTACGTCTGACGCTCTCCACGCTTGGCGGACGTATTCAACGTGCAGAACTGCCGGAATACCATGCCAGCGGAGACTCTGTCAACCCGCTCTGTCTCTTCCGCGCGGATGAGAGTACTTTCGGCTTCACGCTGATCACTGCCAACAATCGTATTCTGCAAACCTCTAACCTCTATTTCACGCCGGTAGAAACAGCCCAAAAGAACAAAGCTATCCTGCGTCTCAAGACCGCTTCGCCGGACGCTTGGTTAGATTTCGTATATGAGTTGTCGAACTCCTATATGGTACATCTGTCCTTGGAGCCGCATAACATGCAGAGCGAGTTGGCGCAAAACATCAACTCTTTGGAGCTTCAATGGCGTCAACTCATCCCGCAACAAGAGCAAGGACGTAAGTTCGAAGAGCGCTATGCACGTTTGCAGTACATGCTCGTAGGCGGCGATATGGAGGAACTGAGTGAGAGCAAGGATGACAGCGAGAAAGAGTCGGCACGTGTCAAATGGATCGGTTATAAAGACCAGTTCTTCTCGACCGTCCTCATTGCTGACGATGCGTTCAGTTCGTCGCAGTTCAGCTCAACGTTGCAGAGCAGACATTCCGGCTATATCAAGCAGTACACCACGCATACATCGGTGCCGTTTGACCTCACGGGCAAAACATACACGGGTTTTCGTTTCTACTTAGGACCGAACCATTACCACACGCTCAAAGCGTATGACAAAGACCTCGCACGCGACGAGAGACTGCATCTGAACAAGTTAGTTCCGCTGGGATGGAAGATCGTGAGCTGGATCAATACCGCATTGGTTATTCCGATGTTTGACCTCTTCACCAGTTGGGGATTACATATCGGTATCGTCATTCTGCTGATGACCTTGGTGATCAAACTCATCATCCTGCCTTTCGTCTTCGTTTCCTATAAATCCAGCGCGAAGATGCGTGTTCTGCGTCCGCAGATCGATGCTATCAATGAGAAATATCCGGCAGAGAAGATGCAAGAACGTCAAGCCGCTACGATGCAGCTATACCAGCAGGCCGGTGTGAGCCCGATGAGCGGCTGTCTGCCGATGCTGTTCCAGTTCCCTGTATTGATGGCTATGTTCTGGTTCCTGCCTACCGCTATCGAGCTACGTGGTAAATCGCTGCTTTGGGCAGACGACCTCTCCACCTACGATGCTGTCTTCCAATGGGGCTTTAACCTGCCGCTGATCGGAGACCACCTCTCCCTCTTCTGCTTGCTGATGACGGTTTGCAATATCGCTTACACCTATATCACCATGCAGTCTCAGGCAACGGATCCGAACATGAAGTTCATGAAGTACATGATGTACGCTATGCCGCTCATGTTCCTCTTTATCTTCAATGATTATGCAGCAGGTCTGAGCTACTACTACCTCGTTTCGCTCTTCATCACCATCTTGCAAACGATGATCTTCCGCTGGTCGTTGGACGATGAGAAGATGCTCCGTGAGATGGAGGAGAACAAAAAGAAGAAAGCAGGCAAGCCGAAATCCGGCTTCATGCAGCGTTTGGAACAGATGCAACGTGAGCAGCAACGTATGGCTCGCGAGAATGCGAAAGCGAACATGCGGCGCTAACCAATGCTTTACCTGACTCGGAGAGCGTGATACCATCTTGCAAAAGTAAGGTTCCGCTCTCCTCGCAGGCAAGCATAGGGCTCGTAATATCAATAATATGTACGCATTGTACCGCTGCCAAACGGAACAAAGCAATGTTATACAGCTCATGCAGATCACGAAGGCGCTTCGTGCTGCCTCCTAACCAATAGAGGACGTTCTTACGCTCTTCCGTACTCATGCCACGGGTGATATACGCGAAATAACGATCCTCGTCAATAATAGGAAGACTCACTAACATAGGTTCGTTTCCGCACGCACGTGTTTGCGCAATCTTATTGACATATAGTGCTTTATAAGCCACCAGATCCATCTGCGGTTCATAGTGACCACCGGGGTTTTGAGCGATGCTCTTCCAATCATATTGCAAACCGCTCTCAGAATGAATGATTACCAAATTGTCCATAACAGTAAGTATTTAAATTTATTGATTACAGGTTTATTACCAGATACGCTATCACAGCCGGTAACTGGAGACAATAGAGTGCGACCAACAGGTCAAATCCGATACGTTTAATAGCTTTCATATTTGTACTAATTTAACAGTTTAACAATTTAACGTCTTAACGTTTTTATCGTTTGACGGTGCAAAATTACTGCTATTTGGCGAGCTGTGCAAATCATTGTGATGAGTGACGAAAAAATGTGACGAAATAGGCACTTTTGGTGACTAAAATGCAAATATAGGGACGAAATCCGGTAAAAACCCATTTCGTCACACCATAAAAAGGGACTAAATTATGACTAAAATTCCTGATTCTATTCTATCTGTCAGCTCTCTGTTGCTGCATATATTCTTGGTACCGGTATTCTACCTCTGTTTCATTCTGTTTTACTCAAGCGAATGGATCATGGAGTTCTATGACGCAGGGCTCGGCATCGTTTTTAATACCCTCATGACGATGTGCATCCTCATCGGTGTGTTGTGTCTCTCGCGTATCCCGATGACGGCTTGCAGGCATCGTCTCACTTTGACTTGGAGGGATTACATGCTCTGGTCTATCGCAGAATTCATCGTGTTCAGTTGCTTTGCGGCGCTGTATATGGCGCTGGTACGCAAGCATTACGGATACTTCCCTGCCTTAAGCCAATGCCTGCAGATAGCTACCACAGTGCTTATCTATCCCTATACCCTGTTTGCCCTACTCATTGCGCTTGTTCGTCCGGACGAAGAGAAAGCAGCAGAGGATGACCTCGTCCGTTTCATCGATAACACAGGGCGCCTCAAACTCGTCATCGCACACGATGCTATACTCTATGTAGAGGCAAAAGAGAACTACGTCTCTATCCTCTATACGGAAGGAGAAAAGATCAAAGAATACTCCCTTCGACAATCTATGAGAGGCATTGAGCAAATCATGGAAAAACATGGTATCATCCGTTGCCAACGTTCGTATTTCGTCAACCCGAGACACGTCAAGATACTCAGACGCGACAAAGAAGGGATGATCCAAGCAGACTTGGACATCCCTAATACAAAATCGGTTCCCGTATCACCTAAGTACTACGAAGAACTGAGCAAGATGCTTTAAATAGTGTCGATAAAATATTTCTGCTTGCGGTTGAACATCGCAATACCGATGAACAGCAGCACGACGATGATCGCTGCGCTGTATCCTAACGATACCCAAGAGAACTCACCTGCCCCATAAGCGCCGTATTTGAACGTCTCTATGATAGCCGTCATGGGGTTGAAGAGCATGATCTTATGCAGCGTCGGGTTCGTGACGTAACTCAGCGGATAGACAATCGGTGTAGCGTACATCCAAAGGGATACAAACACCCCGAAGAAATTGATCAGGTCACGGTATTTGGTGGTCATGGACGAGATCATCAATCCTAAACCCAACGCCAGACACTCGATCATCACAATGAGTACCGGAAAGAGGCACAGGTACCAGTTCGGTACCAAATGCACGCCTTTGAACGCATACAGCAGATAGACAAAGACGAATGTCGATAGCTGCAACGAGAAACGGAACAGTTTAGAGATCACCACAGACACCGGAGACACCAGACGCGGGAAATAGACTTTTCCGAACAAGTTGGCGTTCGTCTGAAACGTACCGGAAACAGCCGTCAGACACTCCGAGAAATACTCCCACAGACAGATTCCGCTCAGATAGAAAACCGGTTGAGGTATATCATCCGTCGGGATACCTGCTATACGCCCGAACACCACGATATACATAAACATCGTGAATAACGGCGACAGGAAATACCAGCCCATACCGAAAATGGTCTGCTTATACTGAACCGTAATATCGCGCTTGATAAACAGCCAAATCAGGTACTTCTTATCCCATAGTTCTTTCAATCCCAAACCCTTTGCAAAGGTATTCGGGCTTATCTCTGTAGTCCAATATTGATTATCTTGCGTCATACTGTGTCCATGAATGATTTTTGAACCTTGTTAAAAAGCATAAGGCCGAAGATTAATAATACGAGCGTGAAAGCAGCGCTATAGGCAAGCCAAAGCCAACTGAACTGACCTTGCCCCAAAAGCGAGTATTTGATCGCTTCCATCACCGGTGTAACGGGATTCAGACTCATCGCTAAATGCAGTTTCTCGTTCGTTACCATACTCAGCGGATAGATCACCGGCGTGACATACACCCAGAGCGAGATGATCTTGGCTAACATGATCTGCAAGTCACGGTATTTGGTCGTCATGGACGAGAAGATCATACCAAAACCTACAGCCATGAGCGCTAACAGCACGATCAGAACAGGGAAAAGAACCAACTGCCAATGAATCACCAGCTCCGTTCCGGTGGCTACATAGTAGATATAGAAAGCTGCGAAGATTGCCAACTGGATTGCGAACGACAACAGATTTGTCGTCACCGCTACCAGAGGCATGATAATACGCGGGAAATAGACCTTACCGAAGATATCTGCGTTCGACACAAACGAATTGGAGGTGGCACTCAAGCAACTGGAGAAATACCCCCAGACCGAAATACCGAGCAGGTAGAATAAGATCGGCGGCACACCATCGGTCGGGATATTGGCTATACCCCCGAACACCGTCACATAGACAATCACACTCAACACCGGTGTAATGATAAACCACAGCGGACCGAGGATTGTCTGTTTGTATGCCACACGGAATGCCCGTTCTACGAACAGAACGAACATATCGCGATACCGCCATATTTCTTTCCAATCCACCGCAAGCAGTTTATCCTTCGGTGTGATGACCATATCCCATTGATTTTCTTTCATTCTTTACTATCAGATTTGACTTCACCATTAAAGCGGTTCTTCTTGCCATACACCACCCATCTATCCAGCGCCACTAACACAGCAGGCACCACAGTCAGCGTCAG
Source organism: uncultured Bacteroidales bacterium (assembly GCA_900319035.1). Classification (GTDB taxonomy): domain Bacteria; phylum Bacteroidota; class Bacteroidia; order Bacteroidales; family Paludibacteraceae; genus Colicola. Next base: position 21,901 of record ONMU01000024.1, on the reverse strand, counting down.
CACGATCGCCATGAAAGCACCAACTGCCAGACATCCGACGATATTACTAATCATCAGATCGTCAATAAACAGCGCCATCGCTCCGGGACCCAATACCGTGATCAGACCGGAAGTCAGAATAGTACGGATCGAACCCCTGTACGCTGCACAGACCGCATCCAATTGGAACATGGTCTTACGGCTCTCACGATAATAGCTGGCGAAAAGAATACCATAGTCTATCGTAGCACCCATGAGGATTGCCTGCACAATTAAGTACGCGAGGTATAACATCTGTCCCGTAACCCATCCTGCCACCACTACATTCACATACACCGCCGTCATGACCGTTACCACCAAGATAGTCGGTACGATCACCGAACGGAACGTCAGCGCCACGATCAGGAAGATAGAAAGGATCGTCAGCAGCGACACCACATTCATCTCATGGTCAAAACCGCCGCGCATCTCGGCATACATCACCGATTCGCCTACGTAATAATGCTCGTGCTTCAGACGCGCGTCCGCCAAAGCTGTTAGCGTATCAACAAACGCATAGGTCTCCGGCGACTCTTTCGGCAGCGAGGACAGAACGACCAAAAGCGAGTGATTCTCCTTGCGCAACATTCCCAAACCGTCCTTCATCTGCGCCTTGATATCCGTGGCTTGAGCTTGCACCGAATCCGGCAGCACATCTGCCAAACGCGGGTCATAAACCATCGTGTCGCACAGATAGACTAACAGCGGCTCAAAGCCCAAACGGAGCGTATCGCAATGACTATGCACAGCGCCGTAATAATCGTATAACAAGGACATCTGCGCCGGAGTCACCGGATCTGCCTTGACGTTTGACAACTTCATCAGCCTTGCTAACTTGGACGCCATCTGCGCCGAGGTATATTCCTTTCCGCCGAACACCAACTCGGTGAATAACTCTGCCTGCAGATCCTCTCTCGAAGGACCTTTGTGTGCCGGAACGGGTTCCACCACCGGCTTGGACTCTGCGGACAGAGCACGGCTCGTATCGGTACTATGCAAGGTACGCTGCACATCCACCACGGAGTTGACGATCTCCTCCGGATTCATCTCGGCAACAGGCGTCACCTTGGCCATCTGAGGCGTTTCTTTCTGAGGCGGATAAGCAATCGCCATCAACTCATCATCCGTAAAGCCGTTTATACCGAACGCACGGAGAAGGATATTCAGATCCGTAGGCGTCAGAGAAGCGTTCTCGTTCGCCAAATCCATCAGATAAGCTCGTTGACCCAATTGAGTACGCTGCTCATCGGAGATCATGCCCGCCAAACCCGGACGCTTGAACAGATCATCCACCAACAGGTGTACGTACTGCAACGGTGTGAGTTTCTTCACTTTACCGTGCGCATAGCCAAAGACGAGCTGCGTCTGAATAAGCGTCGAACCGATGAACAGGGACATCTCCTTGACGGACATCGGCAAACGGATAGCCGTCGTATCGGTCAGCTTACGCATCTCCACCGAAGTAGCGGATGCTTGTTTGGCATTGAGTTTCTCGATGAACGGAACGATCGCTATCTTGTCAATACTCATCTGCGGAACAGTGAGCGTATCTTCATAGATAGCCAAGGGCTCCATAGTAGTCGTTAACGGAGCGATGGTCTCACGTTTGAGAACGACCGTATCTTCCAACAGCTCTTCGTCCACGGCGGCGATAACCGGCTCTTCTTGCTGAGCGTGAGCAGAGGGCTGCTCTTTCTCCTCCTCCATCGGCGCCACATCCAGCATCGACTGCAGATCCGCTATCTGTTTCTTCATATCCTCATCCAGATACGAAGCAAACAGCGGATTTGAAGCCACATGCGAATGCAGGAACCGCGCTACGTCCGGGAACGCCAGATGCAGATGTTCTTCCCCGCCCTGTGAGTGCATGTAATACAACAGCTGCATCATCTCGGGGTTGATCATATCCAATGCCTCAGACGGGACTTTGGTACCTTCCGGCATGAAATCCTTGAAATCCGTCAGCAGCGAACGAACATGGTTCGCCATCTCGGCAGGCTTCAAGGGCTGACTCATCAGCGTCGGATACGAGATCACCGACTGAATACCGGGCTGCGCCATCAGACTGTCCACTAAGCTATAGACCGAATCCTCATCCTGCGTGTCATAGACCAACACGAACGGATTCGGAGATGGGAAGACTTTCTCTATCTGCGACTCTGCCTCAGCGGAGAAGAAGATCGTCGTCTTGCTGGAGAGATACCATGATCCGAAGAACAGCAACACAGCGCCTACCGCCATCGGCAGTTTATGCCGCGAGATGAACAAGGCCATTCTGTCTGTAGGAGGAATATAGGCTTTCTTCGCCGTAAAATTGATCGTCTTGCGGAACAGCAACATCAGTGCCGGCATAGCCGTGAACGTACAGATAAGCGAACAAACGACACCTTTGGCAAGCACGATACCCATATCTGCGCCGATTTTCAGACGCATGAAACAGAGCATCAGCAGACCTACTACCGTCGTCAAAGCAGACGAAAGGATAGAAGGAGCTGCACGCTTGATAGCATTATTCGCGGCTATACCTGCCGTTTCTTTATCAGTATGCTCGTCCTGCTCCTGACGGTAACGGTTCAGCAGCACTATACAGTAATCCAGCGAAAGCACCGCTTGCAGGATAGAGCCGATGAAGTTCGTGGTGATGGATACAGAAGGCAGCAAGGCGTTCGTACCCATATTCAGCACGATAGCGAGCAAGGCGGTAATCAAGATCACCACGGGCTCGAACCAACTCTGCGCCATCACAAACAGCACTACCATGATCAGCACGGCAGCGAAGATCATGACCGACACAGGAGGTGTAGCGCCGTCCTGACTCGTCTCCACTACGCAGTTTCCACCAAAACGGTCACTGATCTGCTTGCCTAAAGCTTTCTGATCCACCGACTTCGGTACATCCAGATCAAACACCGTGTGGGTGCTATCCGTACTATAGCGGTACGACACACCGTTCACATCCGGATAACCGTCCAGCAACGTACGGATACCGGGTATTTCGTTCGGACGAAGACCTTCGAACATCACATGCACATCCGCTCCGGACATCTGAGCGGAAGAGCCAAACTCGGACATGATAATCTCCAAGCCGCTCTTCATCTGAGAGTCATCCGGCAGATACTTCGTCATGTCGGCATTGACATTCACATGAAAGGTCAACACCCCGCACACAACTGCCAACGCAACTGTAATTGCAAATAATATGTAATGGAAACTACGCTTCACTTTTCACCTTTCACTTTAAAACTGTCCCATCTGGAGGAAAGCCACCTCTTTCGGAGTCAGGAAACGCCATTTACCGCGACCCACGTTTTTCTTGGTCAAACCGGCAAACGACACGCGATCCAGATTGACTACTTTGTAGCCTACTTTCTCGAAGATTCGGCGTACCACACGGTTCTGACCCGAGTGAATCTCCAGACCGATATGCTTGCGGTCCTCTTTCGGGAACTCCAAGGCATCGGGGATGATACGCTCGTCATCCAGTACCACACCGGCACGAACGATAGCCTCATCCACTTCCTCCAAATCACGATCCAACGTTACGGCATAGACCTTCTTCTTGTGGAATTTCGGATGCGTCAACTTGGCTGCCAAATCACCATCATTGGTCAACAGCAGCACGCCGGTGGTGTTACGGTCCAGACGACCTACCGGATAGATACGCTCGTTACAAGCATTACGCACGATGTCGATCACCGTGTGACGCTCCTGAGGATCATCGGTCGTGGTGACAGTATTCTTCGGCTTATTGAGCAAGATATACACTTTACGTTCGCGACGAACGGGCTGATCATGGAAACGAATATCATCCGTCGGCAGCACTTTCACGCCCAGATTATCTACCGTCACACCATTGACGGTGATCACACCTGCTTGAATGAAATCATCTGCTTCACGACGGGAACAAATACCTGCGTTGGCAAGGTATTTATTGAGACGAACCGGCTTGGTCGGATCTTCGTGTTGCTCACGATAAGTCTGCTGCTTGCGGTTCGAATAAACACCATTGTTACGTTTAGGTCTACCTCCGAATGACGGACGACTCGGACGCTCGGTACGCTCACCATTGAACGAACGTTGCGGACGTTCTGCACGTTCACCATTAAACGAACGCTGCGGACGTTCTGCACGTTCACCATTGAACGGACGACTCGGACGTTCTGCACGTTCACCGTTGAAACTACGTTGCGGACGTTCTGCACGCTCACCATTAAAACTACGTTGCGGACGCAACTCTCCGTCCTCGCGACGGAAACGCGGACGAGCATTTACCGGCTCGTTCTCTCTGTGAAAACGCGGACGAGGTCTGCGTTCTCCTTCGTTGTTGGAATTAAACATGTTCCTTAAACATTAAAACATTAAACATTAAACGTTTTCGAAGTGGCCCTCACGGGTCACATGCGTACTCACGTACGCGCGTTAATTAGATAAGGTGAAAAGGCAAAAGGTGTTATTCCCTTTCGCCTTTTACCTTTTGCCTTTCGCCTTATTAGGCCTCAGCTTGTTCGATAGCCAATTTACCACGGTAATAGCCGCAAGACGGGCAAACAGTGTGGTAGATGTGCAATGCGCCACAGTTCGGGCATGTTGCCAATGTCGGAGCTTTTACTACGTCATGGGTACGACGCTTAGCTTGTCTGGTGTGGCTTTGTCTTCTTTTAGGATGTGCCATAGTTATTTACGTTTTTAAAATTTACCAATTACTTTCTCTATTATCAATTTTCTTCGGGTTCCGGCTCGTCACATAGGTGATCATGGAGGAGAAGTTCCATTTGCTGGTTGCACTCACCCGGTTGGTGACTGTGAACAAGCGGAATATTGATACTTACTATTTCATAGGCGAGCCATTGGAGATCAAGTGTTGACATCTGCGATTTGTCATCGGACATCTCTTCTTCGTCTTCCGAGAAAATCTCCTGCTCGTCTTCTATTTCAAGGGGCATCGGGTCGAGGCATCGGTCGCACACAACAAAAACAGTTCCATGAACCGATAACTTGAGCGTATAATCCTCCTCCCGGAGATTGAGCACCGCTTTGCAGTCCACCTTTCCGCTCAGCACTTCCGACTTCTCTAATGACTTAAAGAACTCGTCATTCAGCTGAATATCAAAGGAATGAGTGCCTATTGGCATTCGTTTCAAATCGATGATATAGGGGTTCTGCTCGCTCATAGGCGCAAAATCGGGTGCAAAGGTACTACTTTTTTTTGATATACGCAAGATTTTTAGTGAAAAAATAATCGAAATTTTTCAAAATGAGAAATTTTTCACTATAAAAATGTCAGCAACTCTCAAATTGCCGCAAGAACCGAACGTCGTTCTCCGAGAACAGACGCAAGTCTTTCACTCTGTATTTGAGGTTCGTGATACGCTCTACGCCCATACCAAAAGCATAGCCGCTGTACTCCTTGCTGTCAATACCGCAAGCCTCCAACACGTTCGGATCCACCATACCGCAGCCTAAGATCTCAACCCACCCTGTGCCTTTACAGAACGAGCAACCTTTTCCGCCGCAGATGTTACAACTGATATCCATCTCCGCACTCGGCTCCGTGAACGGGAAATAACTCGGACGCAGACGAATCTTTGTCTCCGGACCGAACATCTCCTTGCTAAAATACAGCAACGCCTCACGCAAGTCCGCAAAACTAACGTGCTTGTCGATATACAGACCTTCTACTTGGTGGAAGAAACAATGCGCACGAGCGGAGATTGCCTCGTTACGATATACTCTACCCGGGCATAACACACGAATCGGCGGCTTCTGGCTCGTCATCACACGCGTCTGAACCGAACTCGTATGCGAACGAAGCAGCACATCCGTCGGCTTCTGAACACCCATCTCTTTCTCAATGAAGAACGTGTCCTGCATATCGCGTGCCGGATGCTCCGGTGCAAAATTCAACATTCCGTACACGTGCTTGTCGTCCTCTACCTCCGGTCCCTGCGCTATCGTAAAACCGATGCGGGAGAAGATATCCTCTATCTCCTCGCGAACCATAGACAGCGGATGACGCGTACCCAAAGCAATCGGATCCGGCGTACGCGTCAAATCCAACTTGTCCGCCTCTGCCTGTTTGGCTTCAAACTGCTCCTTCAATTCATTGATGCGGCTCTCAGCCTGCTGACGAAGCTGGTTCAACATCTGTCCCAACTCCCTTTTCTGGTCTCCCGGAACGGTACGAAACTCATTGAACAGCGCGGTAATCTCGCCTTTCTTACTCAGATACTTAATACGCAGGGACTCCAACTCCTCAGCACTCGTTGCCTTCATCTCGCCCACCTGCGCAAGTAATGTTTGTATATTCTCTTTTAATGCCATAATGCGGATAATTTACAAAATCGGCTACAAAATTACTGCTTTTTTTTGACATACGCAAATAAAAAGCAAAAAAACATAAAAATTTGCGGCAGTTTCCTTCCTTTCGCCTGTTCTTTGTCCCTTGCGTCGGGATCTGATCCCGACATTTTTTTTGGAACATTTTGGGTAATTTTGGACAAAAATAAGAAAAACATTGTTTTTCAAGCCCCAAAATTTGCACATTTCATTTTTTTGTATTATCTTTGCACCCGATTTCAGGACAACCTCTCATCCACTAACCCACTAACCCTCTCACCCACTTCAAGGGCTCTGCCCGAGACCGAGTACAGAGCGGATCGAGACCGGAAAGGAGGTATCCTAGACCATGCTACTAATAACACCGCTATAATAACCATATATACAACGATTTACAGCCAATGTCGCAGCATCTAAAAACAACCATATTTTTAACTTTAACAAGCACCCTTTTCCAAGAGGTGCCTTCTCCTGCTGTTTCCAAGGTTCGAGCCCGTGGTGTGCGCTATTTATATCCCATTGATGCCATCAATTACTACTGCGGCATGATGAACTCCCACAAGCAAGGTCAAAAATACCGCAAACACATCATCGTCCGTCGTGTCCCGCGTTTTGGTGGTCTCCACCAACTCTATACCTACCATTTCCCCAAGACTTGGTCAGCAGCCTGCGTGGCAAATCGCGAACTCATCAAAACCGCCCAAAAACTCGCTCACGCCCTCGAACACGACTACTCTCCGGAAGGCATCGAATGGAGACTTCGTTTCTTCCATCATTATTTCCATGTAGTCAAAGGTGGTGCCAAACCGGAACCCGGTCTCAAACCCTATACCCGTTTCTATCAATACGTTTACGTCTCCATCTACCGCGACCTCAAATCCGCCGCCCAACAAGCCGCAGAAACCGCTACCATTGATGCCCAAAACATCTCCGCATCACAGTCTTTGTCAAGTGCTCCGTGCATAAGCGCGGAGTCCCCTTCGCCTATAACCATTAGCCTTTCGCCTTCATCCCCTTCGCCCTTAAGCCCAGAGGACGTCTCCTTCGTGCCCATAGATCCCCGTCCTCTCCGTTCTCGCCGCACGTATCCCCTCAACGCCCTCATCCATCGACAAATCGTCAATATAGATTAGAAATCTTCATTTTTTTGACCTAAGATTTGCATATATCAAAAATTATTTGTAATTTTGCACCGCAAAATAAAACCGCTGAACTCCACAGCGTAAAAATGAGATAAAATAACATAAGGCGCAAGTGAGTGCCTAAGAAAAGCGTAATAAGCCAACTTGATTTTCTGAAAACTCGACACTTTTAGAAATCATTAAGTATTCAAGTCATGGTTTATGCACGCTCACGTATCAGCGTGAGTTTTCCGTGCATTTATTTGAATACTTAAAGGTAGTCGAGAACCTCAGAAAAACAAATGAAGCAGCGAAAGCACACGCTTTTCGTATATATGCGTGAAATTTTATTGTATTGAAACAATACATATTAAACAACCCTTTTTATTAACCAAAAATTTAAACTACAATGAGAAAAATTCTCCTTTTCGCAGCTGCGTTACTCACTGTAACCGCTGTCAATGCCAAAGTTTGGCGCATCAACTACAATGACAATGCGCAAGCAGATTTCAAAACTATTGCTGATGCATTGAAGTACAAAGATTTTCAGAATGGTGATGTGTTGTACGTTGAGCCGGGCATACACGCCGGTTCCACAGCAGACAACACAGTTTCCAAGCCTTGTACCATTATCGGTTCAGGATGGGGTTTTCGCCAAAATTCAGGCAATGATTTGGATATAAGCTCTACCTGTTTTGCGAATACCATTACTATTTCTTCCAGCAATGTAACTATTCGTGGCATTTATTCCAATGAAGGTATAAAAGTTACCGGAACCGCAACACAGAACGTCATCATTGAAAGAAATAGAGTAAAATATATAACCACAAACGGTTATAGTGTAACTATTAAAAATAATTATTTATGTGATGTTTCTAATTATTATTTTCGTGCATTAGAAATAAATTCTGATTTTAGTACTATTATCGGTAATATCATCCTTAGTTCTGTTTACATAAGCGAAGATATTAACCAAGCGTTATTTGATCATAATACAGTTGTTTCATACTATCCTGATTATAGCGTTGAGGAGGTGAATTCCCAAAAGCATATGTACACAAACAATATCTTTATTAACACAGACAATCCAGACAATGTAGTAACAGAGCTCGCTTCGAATATGCCATTTTACAACAACGTTTTCTCAACAACCCCTGAAACCGTTCAGGAGGCAGAGGATGAAGGAGAAACATTATATACCATTCTCAACACAGAAAAGCACAACAAGTTTGAAGGCGCAACTACCGAAAACACGTTTACTTGCAAGACAGAAGGCGCAGTTTATGATCCGGCTATGTACTATCAAGTAAAAGCTGACGCAGTAGCTAAGACTGCCGATAGCAACGGTGGTGAGTGCGGTGCTTTTGGCGGAGATTCGCCTTATGTACTGAACGGTCGTCCGCAGGGTATTCCTTATCTCTATGATGTAGATGTTCCTAAACATCCGACAAATAATGAACTGCAAGTAACCTTCAAAATAGGAAGTCAAAATGAATAAGCGATTTTTCTTGTTTGCTCTGCTGCTCTATGGTTGTGCAGTAATAGCACAAACAAGTATCAGTCGTGCGGAATATTGGATAGACTCTGATCCGGGATTAGGCAAAGCGAGTATGCTTGCAATATCCGGTCAATCGGTTAACGCTACCATTTCTACCGCCTCTTTGACGGAAGGATTGCACACATTAGGATTGCGTGCTCAAGGTGGCGGAAACTGGAGTACTACGGCTACACGGCTGTTCTATGTGCCAAGTGCAGAGACAGCGCAAATCGGGCAACTTACCGGTTTGGAGTATTTTGTGGATACAGATCCGGGATTAGGAAATGCCGTTTCTATTCCATACACAGCAGGTCAAGAGTCTTTCGTGCTCTCTCTTTCGCAGATGGATACGCTGACTCCCGGTTTGCATACTCTTGGTCTTCGTGCAAGAAACGGATACATGTGGTCAACAACATCTATACATTGGTTCGCTACAGTGGAATCCGGATTAGCCACAGATGAGTTGACTGCTGTAGAGTATTGGCTTGATGACGACCCTGGTTTAGGTTTAGCAACAGCTATTCCTTTCACAGAGGGGCAAACGGAATTTGCATTGAATCTGCAACAAATGGATACACTGTCTCCTGGCATTCACATCTTAGGTTTGCGTGCTCGCAGAGGACCTGTTTGGAGCGAGACATACACCAAGAAATTCCTGAATGCTGTGATTCATTCGCCAATGGAAGTCACAAGTGTTGAGGCATACTGGGATGCGGATACTACGAATATCATTTCGTTGCCATATACCAACGAAGGCGGATATTATCAAGTAACCGGAGCTGTACTCAATACTACTAATTTGACGTACGGACCGCATATTTTGTATCTTCGTGCGACAGCTGATGGTATCCGCTCTGTAGTACAAACCTACGAGGTCTGCAAGAATGCTATTCCGCAATTCTCCTTCCAACAAGACACCATTTGCGTTGGCGACGAAGCTACTATCTTGGATGAGAGCCAAGATGTACAACTTTCGACAACGTACGCATGGGATGTAGATGGTAACGGAACAACGGATTATACCGACAAAGGCGACTTGCTCCATACATTCACCAAAGCCGGCAAATACAATGTAACCCTGACCGTTCAAACAGGTGAAGGATGCGAGACTTCATTCTCTCGCGAACTCGTTGTACTGAACAAATCCGTGCCTTCTGTCTCCTTGTCGCGTACCAAGAGCAAGATCTGCGCGGGTGAAAGCGTTACCTTTACTGCTACTCCCACAAATGGAGGATATAACCCGACATATACGTGGTTACGTAATGGTATTGCTATTCCGGAGGCTTCCGAAGCAACCCTCACGCTGGATGACCTTCAGAACGCAGAAACAGTTCAAGTGCAGTTGAACTCCTCTAATCCTTGTGCTACCACACAGACTGCTTTATCATCTGTTTTGACCCAAACGGTTTATGATCTTCCGGTGATAGAGTTCCTGTTGTCAGATACATATTATACGGATGAGAATGCCTTCTCACTAACCGACAAAGCTACGCCTACAGGTGGTACGTTCTATATCGACGATACCGAGGTTCAACTCTTCAACCCGAAGGCAAACGAAGTGGGTATATATATAATCCGTTACGTCGTCACGAATAGTAATGGTTGTACTTCGGAGGCAGAAATGAGCTTTGAACTGAAAGAGCGCGGTGAAGGAACCGGTTTTGAAGATGTTCAGAAGGAGAATGTACAATGTACAAAAGTGCTCCGTGACAATCATATCTACATCCTCAGAGGAGAAAAAGTATATACAGTAACAGGTCAAGAAATAATCGTGCCGTAAGGCTAAGAAGTCAAGTAAAGTGACTTATACCAAGTACAAAGTCTTCAGGCGGGCACTCAATGAGGTGCCCGCTTGTTGATATATTACGGAAATCGTCAATTATTTCAATCGTCAATCAATCGTACCTCGTCAATCGTCAAATCGTCAATTTTTTGAATTTTTAATTTCTAAAATTTGCATATGTGCAAAAAAAGTAGTACCTTTGCAGCCGCAAAGGTTTTAAAATATGGCAAAAAAGAAAAATTTACCAATAATTGAGCACGTGGAGATCACCGGCGTAGCAGCTGAGGGAAAAGCTCTCGTGAAGATACAAAACCCCTCCGAAGCACAAACAAAGGGAGAGGGAATCGTGTGTTTTGTACCGAACTGCGTGCCGGGAGATATAGTGGATCTGCAGGTGACGAAAAAGAAACACTCGTTCATGGAAGCGAGAGTGCTTAGAATCGTGCAGCCGAGTGCCGTGCGTTGCGAGGCTCGGTGTAAGCATTTCGGGGTGTGCGGAGGATGCAAATGGCAGATTCTACCCTACTCCGAGCAGCTGAAATACAAGCAGCAGCAGATCGTCGATAACCTCACCCGAATAGGGAAGATCGAGTTGCCGGAGATCAGTCCTATACTCGGCAGCCAACACATCTACGAGTACCGCAACAAGTTAGAGTTCACGTGTTTGGACAGAAGATGGGAAAGCCTCCCCCCTGACCCCTCCCTAAAGGGAAGGGAGTTTAAACCCGGAATAGGGTTTCATATACCCGGGGCATTCGACAAAGTGTTAGATATAGAGGAGTGTCACCTGATGCCGGAGATCAACAACCGGATTCGTAACTTCGTACGCGAGTACGCACAGGCGTACGGGCTCACGTTCTATAATGAACATACGCACGAGGGTTTGCTACGTACGCTTATCCTGCGCAACAACCACAAAGGCGAGTTGATGCTGATCGTCTGTTTCGGAGAGAAGATTTCAGAATTTAGAAGTCAGATATCAGATTTCTTGGAGGCGCTGCATCAGGAGTTTCCGGAGATTATCTCGCTGCTGTACGTGGAGAACACGAAGTTCAACGACACCATCGGCGATCTGGAGGTACAGACCTATTTCGGACAAGATCACATCATCGAAGAGATGGAGGGTCTGCGGTTCAAAGTAGGACCGAAATCGTTCTATCAGACCAATACCGAACAGGCATACGAGCTCTACAAAGTAGCGCGGGAGTTGGCGTTTGAGAATTCAGAATTCAGCCATCAGACCTCAGACATGAAACCTCTCGTTTATGACCTCTATACCGGAACGGGAACGATCGCCAACTTCGTAGCTCGTCAGGCTCGGCAGGTCATCGGCATCGAGTACGTACCGGAAGCGATAGAGGACGCGAGAGTGAACTCGGCTATCAATAAGATCGACAACACCCTGTTCTTTGCCGGAGATATGAAGGATATCCTCAATGACGATTTCGTAGCCAAATACGGTCGTCCGGATATCATCATCACCGACCCTCCGCGTGCCGGAATGCATGAGGACGTAGTGAACGTCATCCTCAACGCAGAGCCCAAACGGATTGTCTATGTGAGCTGCAACCCTGCTACGCAGGCACGTGACTTGGCGCTGTTGGACGCCAAATACAAAGTGACGAAAGTGCAACCGATAGATATGTTCCCGCACACACAGCACGTGGAAAATGTTGTTCAACTGGAATTAAAAATTAAAAATTAAAAATTAAAAATGTATTTTCTCTTAATACTGCTAAATGCTTATTTTGTGAGTTTTACGGATAAGCCAACAAAAACGGCTCCGCAACTGTCTCCGCGCGCGGTGGAACAACGTGCCAAATGGCATATTACTACCGACGAGATGGATTATCCCGTTTGCGGCATGTATATAGACAGCTTGCAGCGAATAGGTGCAACCGTTTACCACAAGAGCCGCTGGTTCAACGGCGTGACCGTGGAGATGGATGCTACGCAGGCCGCGAAAGTTGCGAAATGGAGTTTTGTACGTTCGGTTGAGATGACCCGCGACGACACGACCCCGTCGTACGCTCCTTTGAAACGAATGAAACGGCAACAAGAGGAAGCCCAAAATGACCAGATGGTACAAGACCTGACGGTCAATTATACCGATGCTCAGTTAGCGACCTACAACCTGACCCCGCTGCATAACTTAGGTTACGAAGGTCAAGGCATCCTCATGGCTGTCTGCGACGGTGCTTTCTACAATGCAAACACGCTGTCCTGTTTCCGGCAGAGCCAAGAACTCGGGCATTTCGATTTGACGGACGACAGCAAATACGGCTATACGTTCTATGGTCCGGAAGGCACGCACGGCACGGAGTGTCTGAGTACGATTTCGGGTATCATGGAGGGCTATTACGGGGCTGCTACACAGGCTCAGTACTACCTCATGAAATCGGAAGAGGACGATACGGAAAGCCCTAAAGAGATGGATAATATGGTAGTAGCCTTGGAGACTGCCGATTCGCTGGGCGTGAATATCTTCTCCGTTTCATTGGGTTATACGGAATTTGACAACTCCACATGGACGCTTCCCAAAACGGCTCTGAACGGTAAGAGTACGCGTGCAAGCCTTGCTGCCACTATCGCTGCCCGCAAAGGAATGTTGGTCTTTGTAGCAGCAGGAAACGACGGAACCAGCAGTTGGCGAACGATCTGCTCACCAGCCGACGCCGACAGTATTATCACCGTTGGAGCCGTGACTACCGACAGCGTGGCAGGCAACTTCTCCAGTTACGGTCCTTCGGCAGACGGGAGGGTCAAACCCGAAGTGTGCGCAGTGGGTGTTCGTACGACGCTCATTTATCCGAACGGCACGATTGTCACCAGCAACGGAACCAGTTTTGCAACCCCTCTGATGGCAGGTTTTGCCGCTACTCTTTGGTCCGCTCTGCCGGACGAGAACGCTATGCAGATACGCGACCGAATCATCCGCTCCGCGCATCTCTATCCGAACAACGATTCCTGCCATCAAATGGGTTACGGTATTCCGGACGCTTGGCAGGCATATCAGATGGATCTGCCGACGGGAATAGAAGATGTCAGAAGTCAGAATTCAGATTTCAGAAGTCAGAATTCAGATTTCAGAAGTCAGAATTCAGATGTCAGAACGCAGAAAATCCTTCGTGACGGAAAACTCTATTTGATGTACAAAGGACAGATGTACGATGTACAAGGGAAAATCGTGCATTGACGCACGATGCAGGGGGACAAAAAAAAAGAGCAAGCTTACTACATCGCACCGCTACAACCTCCTACCCTTGCTCCGGTCAAGGCCTGGGGGAGTTCAGAGGGAGCTGGTCGTATAGGACTTGCTCTGCGCTTAAACTAAAACTCGCGTGACTCGCGACAAAGTCGCTCAATGACGCTTCGTTTTGTTCTACGCTTGCCCCAAAAATTAAAATTATTTGGGGACCCTGAGTAGAAATCGGCTGCAAAGGTACTGCTTTTTTTTCATATACGCAAGTTTTTTGCAAAAAAAATGCTAACAGACTTCATTATTTCACGAATTAAGGCAGAATTGCCCTTTGAACCGAACGCAGAAAAGGACGGTCTTTTTCAAGCGTTGGGGGCTTTTATCGTGTCTCGTGAAGTTCGCAAAGCATTTATTCTTCGAGGCTACGCCGGAACAGGTAAGACCAGCGTCATGAGTGCCTTAGTTCGCGCTTTGGAAGGTCTCAAACAGCCTTGCGTACTACTCGCTCCTACCGGCAGGGCAGCCAAAGTGCTGAGCCGGTATTCGGGTCAACAGGCCTATACAATCCATAAGAAGATCTACCGTCAGCAACAATTAGGCATGGAGGCTTTCTCGCTGAGCGATAACCTGCATCGGAACACGCTTTTCATCGTCGATGAGGCGTCTATGCTTTCGGGCAATCGAGACAATGGACTTTTCGGTAGCGGATGTGTGCTGGATGACTTGGTAAGGTACGTCTATAACGGCGGAGGATGTTCCCTGCTCTTGGTCGGTGACGATGCGCAGTTACCGCCTGTGGGCAGTCTCAACAGCCCTGCGTTAAACGCTGATTTTATGACAAATAGCTATCAGTTATCAGTGGTCAGTTATCAGTTAACAGAGGTAGCGCGTCAGGCGCTGGACAGCGGTATTCTGAGCGAAGCGACGAGGATTAGGACCGTCCTGCGGACTGACAGAAGACAGACTGATTATGAGGACAAAGAAATTTCTATTGAGCCCAACGGATCTGATATTATCCAGCTCAAGGGCGAGGAAGTATTAGAGAGTTTAGAGAGCAGTTGGCGGGAAGTAGGCGCCGAAGAGACGCTGATTATCACCCGGAGCAACAAGTTGACGAACCTCTATAACCAAGGCGTGCGGGCACGGATTTTATGGAAAGAGGAGGACCTCTCCAACGGAGACCGGATCATGGTGACCAAGAACAACTATTTCTGGGCAACGGAATACGAGGACTTGGAGTTCCTTGCCAACGGAGATATGTTCGAGGTGGAGAGATTGAGTAACATACATGAGCTGTACGGTTTCCATTTCGGCAAAGCGTCCCTTCGTTCGGTGGATTATAACTGGGAGATAGAAGCCCTCGTTTGGTTAGACACGCTGACGACCGACAGTCCGGAAGCCAATTACGGAATGCAGAAAGAGCTCTTCGCCCGCATAGCAGAGGACTATCCGGAAATTCGGAACAAGAAAGAGCTGGTCAAAAAGATCTACGACTCGCCGTACTATAACGCTTTGCAGATCCGCTACGCGTATGCGGTGACTTGTCATAAGGCGCAAGGCGGACAGTGGAGACACGTGTATATAGACAGCGGATTAGGGGACGAATGGATTAGCGGATTAGAGGAAACAGAGAAGCGGGAATACCTTCGTTGGCTCTATACTGCCCTCACCCGTTCCACCGAACAAGTGTACCTTTTACGATAAAAGTAGGCATTCTGCAAAAATAATTGTCCATATATTTGCATATATGGATTTTTTTTTGTAATTTTGCACGCTGAAATAAAAACGATAACAAACAAACAATATATTTACTAATCATGAAGACTTTTTTCAAGCGAGCCCTTCCATCGTTATTGGTGGTTTTAGCAGGGTTTCTCATGTCAAGTTGTCGTTCAAAGATTGACATGGACAACATCGACTCCAGGGCGGAGTTAGATTTAGGTGTAGCTCTTCCTGTTGGTTATTTTCACCTCACGATGGGTGACCTCATTGGTGATGTAGAGAAGTTGTACATCGATTCAAACGGCGTCATTGCTTGGCGTGACACGTTCTTCGATGGACGTAGTTTCCACAACGTGGATTTAGCAGACCGTATTACTACCAAGGATTTCCCCTTGGATGTATATGATCAGTTGTCCCAATATGCTACCGGTACTACGGTACACGGAACAGGAGTGCCTATTACCTTGACGTTTGACCTTCCGCTGAAGCTCAAAGGTATCAACGACTCCTTGCGTAACGAGCGTCTGGACAGTGCGCAGATCCTTACGGCAAGTTTCTTTACAACCTTGACGACCTCCCAGTTTGACATCCAATGGGATTGGATCAGCAAGGTCACTTTGGATTTGGGCGACCAGATCGAGCGTGGAGCCGGTAAGATCATGACGGTCTATGACAAGTCTGCCGGAGACACCGGTGGTTTCAATCAGAAGATAGAGACGGCTGTGGATAACTTCACGCTCATTCTGATGAAGAACCGCAATCTGAATCCGAAAACCGACTACGACAAGTATTCAGGAAACGTAGTTGACCAGACGAATTTCAAGGTGAATATGACCTTTGTGATCCCTGTGGGAGAAAGCGTTACCATCTCTCAAGACTCCAAATTGAGTTACGACCTTTCTGTTAATTTCATCACCTACAAGGCGCTCTGGGGTTTCTTCAAGCCTTCGTCGGATATGTTCACCGAGGAGGTGCGTAACTTAGCGGATAGTTGGGGCAGCACGGGATTCCTCAAGGACGGTCATCTGCCGTTCTCTAATCCGGAGATCACCGTGGACATCACTACCGAATTGGCAGGGGTTCTCAGAATCAGTAACTGTTACTTGTTCTCAGCAGATAATGTCGGTAACCGCAAATATGCTACGTTCAATGGTTCTAAAATCTTGAAGAACGTACCTTTGTTCGGTGATTTCCTCGATCCGTACACCAGTATTATCGGCGATTCAACGACCCTTTGGACGGTGTTCAACAAAGACGCGGACAAAGGTAAAATAGATCAGTTGTTCGGAGTAATGCCTGATTCACTGGGCTATAAGTTCGAAGTGGATTTCGATATGCAGCGTTCACCGCAGGTACGTCTAACGCCGGATGACTCCATCGAAATCAACGCTATCTGCAACCTGCCGATGATTTTCCATGACTCGGTATTCTTCCAATACAAAGACACCACGAACGATGTGAACCTGTCGCAATACACCATCGATTCGCTGTTGGCAAGTTCCGGTAATGTGGACACCGTCAAGACCAGCGATGTGCGTCTTGTG
This sequence comes from uncultured Bacteroidales bacterium, assembly GCA_900319035.1. Lineage (GTDB taxonomy): Bacteria > Bacteroidota > Bacteroidia > Bacteroidales > Paludibacteraceae > Colicola. The sequence continues at coordinate 4,641 of ONMU01000024.1, read as the reverse complement.
CTGCAAGGTATCAATAATATGCCGGTTTGTCTGGCGCTGACCGTTCGTTGTCTGGACGAGAACGGTCAGGTGGTCATGGATGCAGAGAATCCGTCGAAACCGTTCCAGCTCTTTGATAAGGACACTGTTCGTATCGAAGCCGGCAAATATAACATCACTCCGGAGGGAGGCTGGGTTTTGACTGCTCCTACGACCACCACCTTCATCGGCAATATGACGAAGAAGAAGATCAACCAGTTCCCGACCATCAAGTCCATCGTTTACTATGCTACGATAGATGACAAAGCGATGAAAGAGGCGCATAGCAAAGGTTACAACAACCTCAATCTTCGCGCAGAACGCGGTGTGGATATCAAGATGGGTCTGACGACTAAAATTGACGCAATACTTAAATTTTAATAAGGAGGGCTGAATCATGAAATCAATGAAACGAATAATGATGCTTGCCCTCGTGGCAATCAGTACGATAGCGGTAAGCGCGCAGCAGGTGAACACGCTCTATTTCTTGGAGAACGCCCCGATGCGTCATACTATCAACCCTGCTTTTCAACCCGTTAGTCAGGGTTACGTCAATTTCTCCCCACTGGGTTGGATGACCGGTGAAATAGGAAATAACTCTCTGACGCTGAGCGATGTACTCAAATACGATGCCTCGTTAGGCAAGACGATCACTCCGCTTCACCCGAACGCAGACCGACAAGCGGCACTCAAGGCGTTTAAGAAAGTGACGCTCGTCAACGGCAACCTCACTATCGGTCTCGTCAATTTCGGATTCCGTATCAAGAAAAAAGGTTACCTCACCATCGGCCTCAACGAACGCATCGAAATGGGTGTCACTATTCCTAAGTCCCTGCCTAAATTCATTTTGGACGGCGGTATGAAAGATCTGACGGGCGGTAATAACAACATCAGCCTCTCGAACTTAGGTTTCCACGGAACAGCATACATGGAAATTGCAGCCGGTTATAGCCATCAGCTCAATGACCAATGGACAATCGGTGGTAAGTTGAAATTCCTGTTGGGTAATTACTACGCAGACCTGAACAGTAAGAATCTCCATATCGATGCTACTTCCTCGCAGTGGAACCTCAAAGGCGATATGAACTTGGACATAGCTGCTCCGGTGGACATGGATTATCTCTCGCGCTACGTAGATGGCAAGAACATGCAGCAGGTCATTGACGGATTCAATGACAAGTCCTTCAATAGAGACAGTCTGACGAATAACAATAATCTTGCCAGCATGCTCAAGCCTGTGGGTTACGGTGCTGCAATCGACTTCGGTTTCACGTACAAGCCTATTGAGAACCTGCAGATCAGCGCTGCTATCGTGGATCTCGGATTCATTTACTGGACCAAAGCCAGCAAATACAACTGCACGGTCGATACAGTCTTTGACGGAGCCGGTAGAATCGACTACGGAGATCCGAAATACAAAGACGCGGACGGTAAGTTCTCCACCGACATCCTCGGCGACACCATCGTTAGCAATCTCAAGAACCTGCTCAACGGCATCCGGTTCGCCGGTAACGGCAAGAAAGGCTTTGCTCGCATGGTTTCCGCTCGTTTGAACGTCGGTATTGATGCTAATTTCTGGGATAACCGCGTTGGTTTTGGTATCGTTTCGGCTACTCGTCTGTACGATGCCCGTCTGTATGAAGAGCTGACGTTCGGTGTGGCTTTCCGTCCGGTGAACTGGTTTAACATCGCTGCCAGCTACTCGCTCATCAACAACGGTAAGTACAGTAACATCGGTGCCGGTCTGAGCTTTATGCCGTACGACGGTGTGAACATGACCCTGACGATGGATTATCTGCCGACGAGTTACGCCAAAGTGCCGAACTCTAATCAGTATCTGATCCCGGATAAGATGAAGAGCTTCAATGTGGCTCTGGGCTTCTCTATCTGCTGGGGTTCGAACCGCAAGGATAAAGATAAAGACGGTGTATGGGATAAGATCGATATGTGTCCCGAAACTCCGCGCGGCGTAGTAGTGGATAGTGTGGGTTGTCCGTTGGATGAAGATCATGACGGTGTGCCCGACTACCTCGATCACTGCTTAGGCACTCCTGCAGCGGCTATCGGATTTGTTGATTCGTTAGGATGCGAGTTAGATACCGATGGTGACGGTGTAGAGGACTACAAAGATAAATGTCCGAACACGCCGGAAGCAGCTTGGGGTAAAGTGGACAGCGTAGGTTGCCCGTTGGATGCCGACGGTGACAGCGTGCCGGACTACCTCGACGAGTGCCCGGAGACCCCGAAAGAGGCATTTGGCAAGGTTGATGAGAAGGGTTGTCCGCTCGATACCGATGGTGACGGCGTAGCTGATTATATGGACGAGTGCCCGGACACTCCGGAGGCTGCTTACGGTCTCGTGGACGAGAAGGGTTGTCCGCTCGATAGCGATAACGACAGCGTACCTGACTACCTCGACGAATGTCCGAACACACCGGTAGAGGCTATTGGTCATGTGGACTCCTTGGGATGCGAGTTAGATACAGACAAAGACGGTGTACCCGATTATCAGGATCTGTGTCCGACCGTTCCGGGTCTGAAAGCGAACAAGGGTTGTCCGGAGATGAAACGCGAGGTTCGTCAGTTGCTCCAGAAAGCAATGCAAGGTATCGAGTTCGAGACCGGCAAGGCGAAGATCAAGAAGAAATCATACGCCCTGTTGGACAAGATCGCTGCTATCTTCATTGAGAACGATAACTACATCATCGAGGTACAAGGTCACACCGATAACACCGGTAAGGCTGAGGTGAACAAGAAGATCTCTGACCAGCGTGCGAAAGCTGTGATGAAATACCTCGTTGACAAGGGTGTTCCGGCTGAGCGCATGTCGGCTGTGGGTTACGGTCAGGATCAACCGATTGCGGATAACAAGACGGCTGCCGGTCGTCAGAAGAACCGCCGCGTGGAGTTCAAGATCAGCTTCGAGGAAGTACACATTGAGACTGTTCTCGAGCACGCAGACCCTGCTCCGGAAGAGAATACGGTAGCCCCCTCCCCTGCTGAATAAGCATTTTGGACGGTAGCTTTGACCGGCTGCCGTCTAACCAATAAAAATAATTAATAACAATAAAATATCATTTAATATGGGACGCGCATTTGAATATCGCAAAGCGACAAAACTGAAAAGATGGGGACATATGTCCCGCACATTTACCAAATTAGGAAAAGAAATCACTATTGCAGCCCGCGAGGGAGGACCGGATCCGGACTCTAACCCACGTCTGCGTGCATTGATCCAACAGTGCAAACGAGAGAATATGCCGAAGGATAACATCGACCGCGCCATCAAGAAAGCGACCGATAAATCGTCTGAGGGCTATAAGGAGATCAACTACGAAGGCTACGGACCGCATGGTATAGCTATCTTCGTAGAGACCGCCACGGACAACCACATGCGTACCGTAGCGAACATCCGCTCGTATTTCACCAAGTTCGGCGGCACGCTCGGCACACAGGGTAGCCTCCAGTTCCTCTTCGATCGTAAGGCTTGCTTCACCGTCACGATGAAAGACGGTATTGACCTTGACGAACTCGAACTCGAGCTCATCGATTTCGGTGTAGAGGAACTCGGTGTGGACGAGGAGGAGAACACCATCGTCATCTACTCCGACTTCAACGAGGCAATCAACATGCAGAAATACCTCGAGGACAACGGCTTTGAGATTCAATCCATGGAGTTCGTTCGTATCCCGAATGACACCAAGGAGCTGAGTGACGAGCAACGTGAGTCCGTACAGAAACTCATCGATAAGATCGAGGAGGACGAGGATGTACAGAACGTCTTCACCAATATGGCGTAATTAGTTTAGAGTTTAGTGTTTAGTGTTTAGAGTTTAAAGTTTAGAGATGATCATCTCCGATTATTTTAAATTAACAGACCGTCAGGCTGAGCAGTTCGCTCAGCTTGACGCGCTTTACCGCGAATGGAACAGTAAGATCAATGTGATCTCACGTAAGGACATTGATAACTTATACGAGCATCATGTGCTTCACTCGCTCTCCATCGCCAAACTGCTGCCTTTTCAGCCCGGTACAACGATCTTGGACGTAGGCACAGGAGGCGGTTTTCCGGGTATTCCGTTGGCGATCCTCTTTCCGGAGTGTCAGTTCATGCTGATTGACTCTATCGGCAAGAAGATCAAGGTAGCTACCGAAGTAGCGCAAGCTCTTGGGCTGACGAACGTCGTCTGCAAGCAGGAACGCGCGGAAGAGGAGAAGCAGAAATTCGATTTCGTGGTGAGCCGTGCTGTGATGCCCCTACCCGATTTGGTCAAACTGATTCGCAAGAACATCTCCGACAAGCACCGCAATGCCGTTCCGAACGGTTTGGTAGTACTCAAAGGAGGCGACCTCAAGGCGGAGATAGCACCCTTTGCCAAGACCGCAGAGGTAACACCCTGCACCCAGTGGTTTAAGGGAGAGTGGTTCGAATCGAAACAAGTAATTTACTTACCTTTATAAAAAAAAGCGCGTGTGCGCTTTTTTTATGCATAGGCTTTGTAGAACTCGGTGACTGCTACGATGCCTTTCTCCCAGACCTCGAGATCCATGGACTCGTTGGGCGAGTGAATTGCATTCTGCTCCAGACCAAAGCCCATCAGGATGGACTTGATGCCCAACACT
>ONMU01000021.1 GCA_900319035.1 uncultured Bacteroidales bacterium | reverse complement strand
CTCCATTCAAGGTCTGTTCTTCACGCACTCCCGTCGAGGGCTGAACCAGATTAAGCCCTTTGTGACCAAGAACTTTCGGTATAAGCCGAACGTCCATTCCAATTACCCGCGATTGTGTGCATTCGTAGGCAACCCCTATTGTCACCTGCTTGTCGCCAAAGCTTGGCTTGGTCCCAAACCCGGACCGGATTATGTTCTGGATCACATCAATGGCAATATCCTTGATTGTCGCGTGGAAAACCTGCAATGGGTGACCGTTGCCGAGAATGTCAAACGAGCGAGGCTGCTGAGCGTGCTGCGGAGTATCGGACGTGACCCACGCAAGATGGGACGTGAAGAGCTGCTGACGATTTTCAGCAAGTACGAGTTCGAAGATCCGGCAAAGCGGATGGAATATGAGATGACGCATCACATGGAGTGCTAAACCGACATCAGATGTCGGACTAATTGACAAAGAAAACGGGATAATATCCCTAACAATTAACAAAGCTAATAATCAGCGAGATCAAATCTCGCACAAAACAAAGAAAGAATTATGAGTACATATGAATTCACACAGGCGTTTATTAACGCAAATGACGCAGTATTGAACCATGTAGATGCTATCGAGGAGACTCGGGCACTGTCGGAACTCATCGACGCTTGCAAAGAGCGGATGGCAGAGATCAAGCCGGACGCGGTCGAGTTGGCGCAAAAACTCATGGCCGAACAAGGTGTTGTTGGTAGCGAGTTTGAGCACAAAGGTAAGTTCTACCAGTTACAGGTAGATGAGACGTTTGAGTTTGTTGACCAGAAAGAACGGTACAACGATGCAATCGCCGCTCAATGGCGTGCGAAAGCTGAGGAGCAAAGGACGCTCAAGGCGAGTGTTTCGGCACTGACAAGCGAGATGAAAGGCCTGCTTAAGTCGTGGCGTTTGCAGCACCCGAAGCGTGTACCGGACAGCATCTCGTACACCTTTAAAGTGCTCAAAAAGAAAGCCGATAAGAAAAAGTAAGCAAAAAGAATTATAAAGAAAAACTCCTTCCCCCTATACCCATCGTGGTATAGGAGAGGGGGGGGGAGAATTAAAAGAAGATTTTTATGAAAACGTCTTTTGAAATAATCTGGGAGTTTTTGGCTCCGGCGGAACAATTCCTGAACAGGCGGGAGGCGTGTGAGCGGTTGTGGAAAGGGTTGCCCTTAAAGAAGCAGCGGCAGATCTACGCGACGTTCGTCTGGCAAAGGGAGCAACGGATTGAGATTGAGGAAAATCCTTATTTCGCCATCTCCCATTGCAATCCGCGACCGTTCAACTACAACGGGTCGAATGTAGGTTTGCCGAATGACACGAAGCTGTTTATAGCCAAGTACGGAGAACACTACGGGGTTTATAGCAAACTTGATACGGAAGCTTTTGAGATGGAAGACCGCAAAGCGTTTAATTGAAATGAGAAGTTTAACTAAAAAAGAACTGGTGAAGGCAGCAGGTGTGAGTGCTCGGACGTTTAGGCGTTGGTTGGCGACACCTTATATGCGAAAACGGTTGAAGCCGTTTGGACTGAAGAAACAGCAACATATCCTGCCGCCGGAAGTGGTAGAAATAATTACAGAACATTATGTTATTGACATAGCTTGATCTAAATGTTATTGACATAGCTTGATCTAAAACTGCGCGTGACTCGCAGCACAGCCGCTCGATTACGCCTACGTTTTGATCTACGCTTTCCCCACTGCAACTCTGAGAGTTACATCGGGGACCCTAAAAAAAAGAAAGGACTAAAGAAATGTTACTAAAACTTATAAAAACCCGTGAGTTTATATCGGGTGCACATTGCGAAGTTTGGGAAGTGAATCCTGTGTTAGGCGACCGCCTTTTGGCTGAGGTGTTTGTGCTGAACGAGCACCTGCCGTTGGAATTGATTTATCGGTTGACGGTGACGCGTGTCGGAATCTGCTTTTCCGGAAGGCAGTGCGGATGGATGTGGAAGATTCAGCAAGAACAGGAAGTGGTGGAGAATTACCTGCTGGGTATTCAGAGAAGCCGCGAAGAGATCCGGATTGAGGTTTGCAGACCGAAGCCTGAGTTACCGGGATATCCCGAGGTGGACTATCATCCTGATGATTTCCCTGTCGTGCTGATTGACGATTTGGATGAGAATGAGGTAACGGAAGAGCCGAGTTATGAGCTCGAAGATCCGGAAATTGAACCTCTGTACAGGTAAAAATGCAGATTTTTGCAAAAAAATACACGAAAAACGGTCGTAAGCGGACAGTACCGCTTGCGGCTGTTTATATTATAGTTCGGCGTCGCGAAAAAAAGCAGCGCAGCACGGTACAGGGACGTACGCGATGATCGCGAAATGGTCGCGTCGTCGGAAGCGACAATCCATGATTAAGTTGCTACGCAACAAATGTAATGGTTGTGCTTCCTCCTCTCCCCACAAATTAAAATTTGCGGGGACCCCAAAGTTTGAGACCAAAATTTTGAATATATGAAAGCGGATTTGATACTACCCATTGATAGCCTGCGAGGTATGCTGCGGAAAGACGGATATTACTTCCGTATGTATCGCGGGAAGCAGATTGTGCAGCGGTGTCCAAACAGGAGCGGACATGTTAAAACGGATGGCGAGAAGGCAAATCAGGAGCGATTCATCGAACGATATAGGAAGAAGAAGGATGCCGATTACCAATCGGCGTAATACAAAGAAAAGAAACCTCGGGCCTGACGTCCCGAGCACATAACAAATATTATTAACCCAGATCGCCCAAGATTGGTCGATAGAAAGGAGACCAAGAAGGGGCGGTCGCAAACCTAAACTTTAACTATTATGGCAGAGATTAAGCCGATGGCGCTCATTGAGAGCATGAAAAAGAAAGTGTGCGAGCACAGCGATGTGTACTTCCGCACGAACAAGAAAACCGGAAAAGTGACAACCGGCAAGTTGTGTAACCCGAGTACCAAAGAGCCGAGCGCGGCTCAGATCAAGGCGAAAGAGCGTTTCGCGAAGGTATCAGCGGCGGTACGAGCTATCCTCGCAGGAACGAGCGAGCAGAAGACTCAACTGGAGGCGGAGTACAAGGCTCAGCACAAGTACGGCAGTTTGTTCGGCTATGCGATGCACAAGCTCAATGACCAGTACGACGAGAACGGCGACGCGATCTAACAGCCCCCTGCGGCTCCCTGAAAGGGAAAGGAAACCGGCATTCGATGCCGGGACAAGGGACAAAGAAAAGTTGTCTCAAATATGAGACAAAAATGCAAAATGCAAAACCGGCATTCAATGCCGGGTCAAACAACAAAGTATTAACCAACCTTAACCCCTCTCAATCGGCATAGAGGGTCCCCGCAAATTTTAATTTGTGGGGAGAGCGGAGACATCGGTCCCCCCTCCATTTAGCGGAGCGGTATGGACCAATGCGAACCGATTGCCGAACGCGAATGGCAAAAGTAGAATGGAGTGCCGGTATTGATCATGTGTCCGGCGCATTGAGTAAACCGGGTAAGAACCCGCAACACAGCTGCAACAAGATGCTGCTTGGCACGCACCGAACGGCAGCTACCACTAACCCTAATTGTAACCGCTTGTTCCTGCGCAAGAAAGTGGAGCGCTCGACTCCGGTAACCACCAACGAGGTAAGACAGCGTAACCGCTTCTCGGCGGTGGCAGCAGCAGTAGCCGCTCGTTCCAAAGACCTCATGAAGATCTCCGCAGACCAAGCCGCTTTCGCCGCTCAGAAGGATCAGCCGGGCGGTGTAAAAACCATGAAGGCTTATCTCTGGAAGCTGGAGAAAGAGGCTTACGATGCCGAGCATAACGGGTAAAAGAAAGTGCCTTCGGGCACTTCTTTTACGTTAAACCGTTAAATTGTTAAATTGTTAAATTGTTATGAATAAACACCAAATCTATAAAATGGTAGCGACGATAGCTACCGCCATCGTAACTTGTGTGGCGATTGCGTTGGGGTTGCAGAGCTGCAACGTGACACGGACGGTGACAACCCGAAGCGAAGCATGGCAGAAAGGCGACACCAGCGTGGTTATTCAGACCAAGACGGTGGAGACGTATGACGCAAGCAAGAAACTGTAGGAGATCCGCCAAACTTGGCGGATACATTTAATAAAGAACGCGCATACATACGTACGCGCGTTCCTTATTTGATGATCGTAATTACGTAATTACGAACGGGATTTTATTACCAAGCAGTGCCGAGCATGCGGAGGTAGCTCTTGTAACGCCACTGAGCGTTCTCCTGAGCGGCGGCGAAGAGCTCGTCTGCCTCTTTCGGGAACTGTTTTGCACAGAAGCGAAACATGAAGCGGAACAGGCGTACCGAAATAGCGTCCGGGGGACGGTATGAGGAGTAAGTACGCCGCGCGAGTCCGTAGCAGCCCTCACCGCTGCAAGGACATAGAACTCCTTATTACCCTTGGGTAGTCTGGAACTTGGGTGGGCGGGCGCGTCCTCGCAACTCGTTTGCGAGGTTCCCACCCTGTTTCGAGAATACCTCAAGGGGAGCGCTTCGATTAAGTAGCAAACGCAGTTCCCGACAAAGAGGCAGAGGGGCTCGGAGCCGCCGCACAGGAGAATGGCACAGGGGCGGAAAGACTACCCTACGCAGGCTCGGGCACGCAAATGGGTAATAAGGGACACGTAAACACATACGCGTATAGAAAGCATGGCGGGAATCTTTTTCCGCTATGATTTGTTTATACATCCTGTCCTCTGGCGGTTATACGTGTCCGCTTCCTTCTATTCAAGACATGTCTCTAAAAAGAAAAACGCGAGAGTAGCGAGCTAAACCAGCCGTGAGTAAAACGAACACCTTATTAAAGGGGGAAAAGCTCAATAAAAGCAAAAAGTGCACCCATTTTATGAGTGCACTAGAAATAAAATCATTCTGATTAAAATTCCACTAACTATTCTCTAACATATTGAAGATAATTCGAGAATACGGCAAGTATGCTTTCTGTAGTCTTTGCGCCTTTCAGTTCTTTGGCTAATGGCTTCTTAATGGCCTCCAGAGGATTACGATTGAAGAGTTTCTGTATACGATAGATAGTCATTACATTCTCTGCAGAATTAGCATTAGGAGATAAAGCATTATATAATTCTACATACTTCTGAATAATCAATGCTTCCTCACGAGGTCCATCGTATGGAGCTGAGAGTTTCTTGTGAATATCTTCCACAACTAAAAGCATAAGAGTTACATCTGGATCTTGATCCATTTCTACGACATTCACATTTTCAAGGAATGGCCGATATGCACCGTCTCCAGCACCTTCTTTGTAACTTTTAGCACATCCGCGAGGAACATATACAGTACTCAACTTTGTAAAATCAAATGTCGAGAAACTAATCCTAGGAGGAATGGCACCCGTAAATGTAATTGTTTCAAAATTCTCAGCTCCTTTAAAAGCCTCGAGGCCAATAAAACGCATGCCGCCAGGTAAGCTGATCTTCGTTAGTTCAGGACAGCTACGAAATGCATATGCGCCAATTGAAGTTACTTCCGACGGTATCGTGATTTGCACTAATGAATTACATTGTTCAAACGTACCATCTCCAATGGATTGTAAGTGTGGCGGTAGAACAATATCAGACAAGCGCTCACAATATTTAAACACATAATTTCCAATTTGCGTTACTGTCGAAGGAATAGTTACCTTTTGCAGCCTTCTCATGTTTTCAAAGGCGCCATCATTAATTATTGTCATCCCTTCTGGTAGTACGACTTCTTTTATCAATGTTTGGCTAAAAGCTTGATCATAGATATTTGTTACGGAGCTAGGTATATTAACCGATTTTAGAGCTTTGCAACCATAAAATGCCTTACTTCCGATTTCTTTTACTCCCTCTGGAAGGGTAATGGTTTCCAAAGATTGACATTGTGCAAATGTGCTACTAGGAATTGCTTCTAGTTTCGATAGTAATTCAATTTCTTGTATATTCATAAACTCTCTAAAAGCACCTTTCCCAATAACAGTAATAGAAGAAGGAACTATGATTTTTTTACAAGTAGTATTTCTTCTTCCGTTTTTAAGAGCATTCTCGGCAATAGCAGTAACAACATACTCTTCGCCTTCATATTGGACGGAAGAAGGAATTGTGTACACTTCTTGCTTTACTTCAAGAAAGTCCATGAAAGTAATAGTTGCCGTGTGTTTCACGAAGTTTGGGACATACTCTACAAAACCTTCCTTAATAAGGTCAGCAGATGCGGTCATTGCGAACAGAAACGCAATGCAAATGGAAATTATTTTTTTCATAATACGTGATTTTAGTTTTGCCTACTCTTCTACGGATTTTCGGCTTACTCCGTTTGATATTTTGTTTATACGCACAAAAAAGCGGGCTTCAATGTTACTTGTCCCGCATATCCTTGGCTCTCGCATTGCCATTAACTGTAGGTCAAGCAACACGAAGCCTCGCCGTATATTGATACAACACACGCATAAATGTGTGTACAAATATACATTATAGGCATCTATTGTTGCTATGCCTTGACAGTTAATTATTTGAATTTGCGAGATTCAGGATATGCCAAGTACAAAGCGTAATAAACGCTGTTAGTATGTCAATATGTACGCGCAACGCTTTGCGCATAAATTGCAAAAAACCTTTGCGAGTGCAAAGGTACTACTTTTTTTACACATATACAAATAAATCTACACTTTTCGTGCATATTTATTAATTTTGATACAGATAAAGGGATTTTGTTTCTTGTCTTAGGCAAAAATGCCTTTGTGCGCACACCAGACCTAATATCTCATCATTTATGGTAAATGAAGGTATGTACATGGATATACTTCTTAATAATTATTCTGTTTTCTGTTATCAGCAGACCGTTATATTCTTCTCGTCAATGAGAACTATTTTTCAAACAAAATATTAATGCTAATGCTTGTGAAAGTAGATTGGAATTAAAATCTTCAGGTACATATTTATTCATATACCATCTGGAGTATATTTCAAATGGCGTTAATTCATAATTTGGTTTTTCAATATAACGGTTATATTCATCTATTAAGTTCCAAATGTCCAAACGATTGTTGGCAAAATACTCACAATGCATTTCAAAATAGTTCAAATTAATAAATATGATAGGCTTCACTGAAATTTTTAGTTTTACGCCATTGAGTCTATGTTCAAATAACTCTCTATAATATTTGTTAAGTCCATCTATTCCAAAGGAATTATCAGTATATAACACGACTGGATATAACTCTATATCACTGTCAATAAAAGGATCAAAAGAAACCGAATGACTATCAATGTCAATTATTGCATTATATAATTGTGTTATACCTTTTTGTTTGCCTTTTTCGTTTTTAACAAACTTTTTATCAAATTCTTCAAACAACTTTGCTTTATCTCCACTATTCTTAATTCCAGCATTGAGTATAACATCTTTACATTCTATAATACAAATCCTATTTTTCTCTCTAATGTATGCATCACAAAGTTCTTCATTATTAGAATCTTTACAACTATCACCGTAAAACCTGACATAGTTAGTGAAACATTTATCGATAATCTTTGGCATATATTTTTCTTCAATAAAATGTTTGCCTTTATCTGACAGAAAGTTGTCCAAGCCTCCTCTCAGTTTTACAAATGAATTAAATGAAAAAACTTGTGCTTTATAAAATTGGTCAAAAAGGAAATTAATATCTAAAATAAAGAATCTATATCTATCAAATCTATATAGAGGTCTTTCACGAAGATTTTTAAAACTAATATCTTCGACATAATTGCCTATTTTCTTATTTATACTTAAAGATTCTAAATACTCTTCATTAACTATATTAGCGTTTATTTCATTTTCCAAAATTGCTAATTGACACCTCCGCTCATTAGGGATACCTATATAACAAACAAGTGCCCCTAAACTTCTAAACATATCAAGGTATCCATTAACATTTTTATTTTTGTAATAATCAGGGACATAGGGACCATAAATAGGGTCATTTTCTAAATATTTGAAGAATTCTATTCCTCGAATAATTTGATTTGAAAAATCTAGAGTTGAAGTATAATCCCTTTGATATATGAAATTGGTAATAGTAACATTTTCAATGTGTCCACTTCTTATTTCTTCTTTACACTTTGAATAATCAATATCATATTTGTTATTAACCGCACTATTGATAATAAGATATGCATCAAAGAATCTTCTTGCTTCTTCTGAAGTCAAATCTCGACAAGGGAGGTCGTTGAAGTTTTTAAATACAATATTATAAAATATCAAATTTGAATAGTTGTAAAACATAATAGGTTTAAACCCATTATTCCCCTCTCTACGTACGACTTCTACCCAATGTGCTTGAACCCAATCATCACACTTGCAAAGCAAACTATTAACTAATTGAAACTGTATTTTCCCTGTGTCACCATCATTATCATGTAAATATAGATTAACATTAAATCCAGACAAATAGTTTATCAAGGTTAGAGATGGTATACCGTTGATTAAACTTACAACTTGATCTAACGACTTTTCTTCGCCATAATATATTTTATAATCAAGTAATAAAAAGAAAGAAGCTCTTGTGTCCATGATAAAATGAATTTATTATATGTAAAGTTTTAGTTTTCTTGTTAGCAGATTCTGCATTAGGGATTTCTTGATTTTGCAGCATTTTTTGTATCTGCAACTTCGTGTTGTGGCAAAGTTACTACTTTAAAAAGTGTGTAATAAATAGGTTCTACACTATTGACGATGTGGTTCTGTTATCTGTGAGAGCATAACATCAATAATTGCTTTCCCTTGCAGTCGTTGCAACTCTGAGTTACAACGATTAATCTCTTTGCGGCACAACATTATGTACTGCAGCCTTTGGGCTTCTATAGGAAAAGGTATCTGATTTGCTTCAAGCATTTGCAGAAAGTTATAACAATACGTTCTGTATTGCATAATAGAGCTAACATCAGATGCTGCCTTTAGCCGAGACAAATACTCTGTCATCTCCCTTGTCCTGCTATCTTGTAGCAAAGAAGCTTTTACCAAAAATTCAATAAGGTCATTCATGTTCACATTTTTTTCTGCAAAACATACTATATCAACTCACTAAATGAGTCTCAAGATTTGATGAGCATCATTCGTGACTTTTTCTATCTCCCAATAACCAGATAATTGCAATGATGGCAATAAAATTTGCTGCTTAAAGTTTATTCTGTGTGGGCGACAGAGCATATTACCAATATGATTTACTAATCCCCATACATTGTGTCCTCTAAGATGCAGATAGGTGTTGGTCTCATTTAATCCAAGTACGTTGTACTTCGCTTTCACAGCAGACAAATCTATTGACGAGAACATCGGCTTGCTCATAAATTGTTGCAGATTTTGCGCAATTTGCCGGAGTAGTTGTTCTCCATTATCAACAAAAACAGAAGCCAAACATTGTGAAGGAAAACAATCGTGGAATTCTCCTATAATATTATTTGTCTCCGGCTTATTATTGAGCGATACTAATAAGCACAATAATGGCTCATAAGCTATTTGCGACAGTTTTGAGAGAAAGAGTGGAAAATCAAACTTCGTAGCCGCTTCTGAGGATATATTTGCTAATTGCGTCTGTATTTCCTCTGCTATGCAATAATGTTGTTCCCAGGAATATGTATATGTCTGTAAAATACAATGCTGCGCGTCAATGTCCGGTTCTTGAAGCAGATAGCGCAAATCGCTATCAATACAAATAAAGAATGTTGGGGTTAGATATGGTTTATAACGCAAACATTGATCAACACCACTTTTCGGTTTTCCGTCCTTCTCTACTCGGCTCTCGTAGATATAGTTGTATTTCCCCGGTTTGTTGTGTTGCAACAACGTATCCCAGAATAATTCGTCATCCCTATTCTCTAAATGTACACTCGCTACTATTCTTCTATCTATTAGCGGTACATTGGAGTAATCAAGGGCTCGTGCTTCTATGTATTTTGAATCTACCAGCATGCTTTCAAATTACATTGTGACATCTTCCATATAAGTAATCTTATCACCCCAGCCTTTACTCAACACACTTGGAGAATGAGTAGTAATAAACAACTGTGCGCTTGGATTCAACTCTCGCAATACATCTATCAATTGGTTTTGCCAACTGATATGCATTGAAATCTCCGGTTCGTCCATGAAAATAACAGCCGGTTGCTCATTCGTCAAGAATACCCGCATAGTTAGAAGAAGCATTTGCTTTTCACCTGAAGATAATTTATCAAGTGAAATAACCCCTTCTCTTTGAACAATTACAAGTTTACTATCTTGAATCTCTACTCTTTTCTGAGAGTCTGCAAACAATCTATTAATGATGCTTAAATAATTATTTATCCTACTTTGTATTTTTTCCGCTTCGTTTGCGTAGTCCAACATACGCATTCTATATCCAAAGAAAGACGGAGTCCCATCCGCGTTTTGATAGACTGCTGCGTTTAGTTCTTGCAATAACTGGCTTTCGCTTTTACGTTTATCGCGCAAAGGCACATTATCCAATGAGCGAAGATATAATACAGGAACTTCGTTTTCTAATCTTTCCGGAATACCATAATATTCGGTAACAATTGACTTCCCGTTTTGCCAAGTTCCTTGTGAACGAGAATGACCATAATAATAGCCATACATAAGATTCAGCAATGTGGTTTTGCCGCTACCATTGATGCCTACAATGATATTCACATCCGGATTAATATTTCTCCAGTGGATATTCTTGTAGCCCCAAAGATTTTCAATTGTAAAAGATTGTATGTAACTCATAGCGTACAATTTTGCTTGCAAAATTACTATTTTTTTTTGATATATGCAAATTTACAAAAAGAAAAGTACAGAATTTGTATATTTTGTCACAAATTTAACACTATTCTTGTATATTAGCCCTTAGTAGAGCAGAAAGAAAAGCGATGATGAAACCACGAAGAGTACTATAGAGCTTGTCGGATGTTGTGCCGAGGAATTTGGAATTCGCACGTCCGACGTGCTTGTTAGCAGCTTTGCAGTATTGGATGTAACGATCCTGCCAATAGGCGAGACGGTCGGAATCGGACATCTCAGCTTTGCAGAGGCGCACGGCTTCGGAGAACGTGCTGATAGCGCGTTTGCGGCTTTCAGCGAGAGGTCCTGTATACGGGTTCTGGATAGCATAAGCGTGCGTGCGGCCGTTGCGAGTGCGCATGACGATGCGTTCTTTACGGGAGAGTTTGCCACTAAAATGGTCAAACGGAAGAGCGGGTTCTACATGTGCCATATGTCTAACAAATTGGGGTCACATTATTACATTCTCAGCACGAAAGCAGCATAATATAATGTATATCTATCGTGTATCTAACGTATATGTATCGTATATCTAACGTGATTTATAGCGGATTTATGGCTGCAAAGGTACTGCTTTTTTCGGACATATGCAAGAGAAAAATGCATTTTTACGCAAAACTAGGTAGAAATAGGAGGCTATAGGATATAATAGGCGGCGGAATACCGCCGAGAACAGAACACTACTAGAGACGAGACATGATATAAAAAAGAGTTTTTCCCCCTTTAATTTTGCGGAGTGAAACGAAGCAGAGAAAGAACAAGAGCGAAGCGAAAGAAGAAAGAGACATGTCTTGAATAGAAGGAAGCGGGCACGCATGAAACGACAGAGGACAGAATGTATAAACAAAGCAAAACGGACACCGAAGTGTCCGCTTTGCTATATTCGCGCGTGTGTACGCGTTCCTTATTACCAAGCAGTGCCGAGCATGCGGAGATAGGATTTGTAACGCCACTGAGCGTTTTCCTGAGCGGCAGCGAAGAGCTCGTCTGCCTCTTTCGGGAATTGCTTTGCTACAGAAGCGAAGCGAACCTCACCCTTGAGGTAGTCTTGGAACTTATCCCACTGCGGCTCTTTGGAGTCGAGCGAGAACGGGTTCTTGCCTTCTGCCTCGAGCTGCGGGTTGTAACGCCAGAGGTGCCAGTAACCGCACTCAACAGCCTTAGCCTCCTCAGCCTGCGACTTACCCATACCTGCTTTGAGACCGTGGTTGATACACGGAGCGTAAGCGATGATGAGCGACGGTCCGGGATAAGCCTCAGCCTCACGGATAGCCTTGAGGGTCTGAGCCTGGTCAGCACCCATAGCGATTTGTGCTACATAGACATAACCGTACGTGGTAGCAATCATACCGAGGTCTTTCTTGCGAACGCGCTTACCCATAGCAGCGAACTTAGCGATAGCGCCAAGCGGCGTTGCTTTGGATGCCTGACCACCGGTGTTGGAGTACACCTCGGTATCGAGCACGAGGATGTTGACATCTTCGCCGGAAGCGATGACGTGGTCGAGTCCGCCGTAACCGATATCATAGGAAGCACCGTCACCACCGACGATCCACTGGCTGCGTTTAACGATATGATCTTTCTCTGCGAGGATAGCCTTGCAGGTATCGCAACCGCATTTCTCCATCGCAGCCACCATCGGCTCGTAGAGACGGTTCGTAACCTCTGCAGACTGCGGGTTCTCCAGCCACTCTTTGAACATCGCTTTGAGTTCGTCGGAGCAGTCAGCGCACTCGAGGCCTTTCTGCATGAGAGCAGCAAGACGCTCACGCAGTTTGCGGTGTGCGATCTGCATACCGAGACCGTACTCGCAGAAGTCCTCGAAGAGGGAGTTGGACCAAGCCGGACCGTGACCCTTCTCGTTCTTGGTGTAAGGAGTAGAAGGAACAGAACCGGAGTAGATAGAGGTACAACCGGTAGCGTTAGCGATGATCTCGCGGTCGCCGACGAGTTGGCTGATGAGCTTCAGATACGGAGTCTCACCGCAACCGGAGCAAGCGCCGGAGAACTCGAAGAGCGGCGTAGCGAACTGGCTGTTCTTGACGTTGTTGAGTTCAACGAGGTGTTGCTTGGTAGCTACGTGCTCTACACAGTAGTCCCAGTTAGCAGCCTCGCCGAGTTGGCTCTCGAGATCGACCATAGCGAGTGCCTTGCCGGTCTTCGGATTGCCCGGACATACATCGACACAGTTACCGCAACCGAGGCAGTCCATAACGCCGACCTGCATACGGAAGTGCATACCCTTCATGGCAGCCGGAGCTTTCATCTCGCGGGTAGCAGCGCCGTTGAGGCCTGCGAGCTCTTTCTCGTCGAGGACGAACGGACGGATACAAGCGTGAGGACAAACATACGCACACTTGTTACACTCGATACAGTTATCAGCGGTCCAAACCGGAACGAACGCAGACACACCACGTTTCTCGAACTTAGCGGTACCTGCAGGCCATGTACCGTCCTCGATGCCCTTGAACGAGCTAACCGGAAGGAGGTCACCGTCCTGACCGTTGATCGGACGAACAACTTTGGTGATGAACTCCGGCTCATCTCCGTAGTCCTTAGCGGGATCAGCAGGCAGTTTCGACCATGCGGGATCGATAGCGAGCTCTTGGTACTCACCACCGCGATCAACAGCAGCGTAGTTCTTATTAACGACATCCTCACCCTTCTTGCCGTAAGACTTCACGATGAAGTGCTTCATCTCCTCAACGGCCTTCTCAACAGGAATGACTGCGGTGATACGGAAGAAAGCCGACTGGAGGATGGTGTTGGTGACTGGAGGATGGTGTTGGTACGGTTGCCCAGACCGATCTCCTGTGCGATCTTCGTAGCGTTGATGTAATAAACTTTAATCTTATGGTCAGCGAAGTATTTCTTCACTTTGTTCGGCAGGTTCTTAACCAGCTCGTCACCCTCCCAGATGGTGTTCAACAGGAACGTACCGCCGTCCTGCAGACCGCGGGTCACATCGTACATGTGGAGGTAAGCCTGAACGTGGCAAGCCACGAAGTTAGGCGTGGTAACGAGATAAGTGGAGTGGATAGGCTCGTCGCCGAAACGGAGGTGCGAGCAGGTGAATCCACCGGATTTCTTACTATCGTAAGAGAAGTAAGCCTGGCAGTATTTGTCGGTGGTGTCACCGATGATCTTAACCGAGTTCTTGTTAGCACCTACGGTACCGTCTGCACCGAGGCCGTAGAACTTAGCCTGGAAGAGCGAAGCGTCACCCATAGCGATCTCCTCGCCAACAGGCAGAGAAGTGAAGGTGAGGTCATCGTTGATACCCACGGTGAAGTGGTTCTTCGGTTGCGGCAGCGCGAGGTTCTCGAAGACAGCCAGCATCTGAGCCGGAGTGGTATCGTTGGAACCCAGACCGTAACGACCGCCTACAACGAGCAGGTCCTTGAGACCGAGTTCGTCGAGTGCGTCTTTTACATCGAGGTAAAGCGGTTCGCCGTTAGCGCCCGGCTCTTTGGTACGATCGAGTACGCAGATACGTTTGAGACCGAGTTTCTTGTTACCCTTAGCAGCCTCATAATCAATCACTTCGCGGATAGCCTCGCAAGCCGAACCCATACAGATGATGATGTTCTCTGCGTCGGGAGCACCGTAGTAGTTGAACGGACGATACTCGCGGCCGGTGATCTTCGAGATCTCCTTCATGTAGTCGGAAACGATGTCAGCTACGCCGTCGTAGTAACGGTTGCAGCTCTCGCGGTGAGCGAAGAAGACATCGGGGTTCTCAGCCATACCGCGCATCTCAGGACGCATCGGGCTGAGAGCACGCTCACGGAACTCCTGGAGTGCCTTGTAGTCTACTAATGGACGGAGATCCTCCATGTCCATCGCCTCTACTTTCTGGTACTCGTGGGACGTACGGAAGCCGTCGAAGAAGTTCAAAAATGGTACGCGGCTCTTGATCGTAGAGAGGTGAGCCACACCTGCGAGGTCCATCACCTCTTGTACGGAAGCCTCAGCGAGCATAGCGAAACCGGTTTGGCGGCAAGCCATGACATCCTGGTGGTCACCGAAGATACAGAGCACGTGCGAAGCGAGCGTACGAGCCGATACATGGAAGACGGTCGGGATGAGCTCACCGGCGATCTTGTACATGTTCGGAATCATGAGGAGCAGACCCTGCGAAGCCGTGAAAGTAGTGGTGAGTGCACCTGCGTTCAACGAACCGTGAACAGCACCTGCTGCACCGGCCTCAGACTGCATCTCCTGCACGAGTACGGTCTCACCGAACAGGTTCTTGCGACCTGCGGCAGCCCACTTGATAGGATAGATAGCAGCTACCTCGGTGAACATGTAAGCCACATGCGCCGCAGCTGCGTTACCATCCATGGTCATAAATTTTTTCTCTTTTGCCATAAGATTAAATAAATTAATTTATTAAATTAAAAATTAAAAATTACGAATTAAAAATTGGCTGTTTTTAAAATCACAGGATATATACTACGTATATATAGGGTGTGGTAGGATACGACATAATCTCGAGGTGCTCTCGAGGCGCTCCCGATACTATCCCGATTTAATAGAGGAACCCTAAGAGCCACAACGGGATTTGGTTACCGCGTCCGGTTTCGAGTTCTGCTACCGCTGTGGGACGGATAGTGTCCCTGACGGAGGCTTTCTCGCGTACGTCGAAATAGTACTTACCGTCCACCACGAACATCGCACTGCGGTCAGTAGCGTTGACCTTATGTGAGCCATGAATAGCGGTATAGAAATTAGTCTCGTACAGATCCTCCGGGCTCACCTCACGAGTGAAGATCATCTTTGCCACGTTGGTATTATGCATATAGACCCTCGTAGGCTTCATCGGGAAGTTCTTATTCTCCATATAGAGGAGGTTGATCAGACGCGAGTCCTTGAGATACTTGATATAGTTCATGGTCGTCGCACGGCTGAGACCGATCTCCTCGGAAATACTGCTTATGTTAAGCGCACACGGTGCATCTCTCATCAGAATATGGAGCAGTTTGCGCAACTTATGCAGGCAAGCCACATCGATCTGCTTGATCATCAGTACATCCACCTCCAACTGGCTGTTCATCACCTTCAGCAGCGCTGCCTCGAACGACTTGGACTCCAGATAAGAAGGATAGTAGCCGTGATCGAGATAGGCCTTGAAATATTTCAAAGGCTGCACGCGCTCGCATATCTCGCGAGAGATAGAGGAGTGATGCTGGATAATATCCTCGAGGGTATAAGAATGGAGCCGCAGACCTGTTTGCAAGTTCAGATACTCACGGAAGGAGAACCCACGCAAGTTATAGGTCTTAACGATATCCTTGAGGTCGTTATTCTCTTCATCAATCGGCATGACCGGCGTAGCACAGAAGATGATATGCAGGTCTTTGTACTTGGCGTAACAGCGTTTGAGTTCTCTCGACCAAGTGGGATACTTGAAAATCTGGTCGATAAACAGATACTTGCCGCCCGCTTTAGCGAACTTACCGGCAAACTCAACCAGCGAATGATCGGTAAAGAAGAAATCGTTCAAGTTGACATACAAACAAGGACGAACTTCTTCTGCTTCCTTACGTTTTTTCTTAGACGTAAACTCCTCCTGCTGCCTTGCTTCTTTCCATTGCTGCTCGATTTCCTTCGCACGGGAGAGCAAGAAGTCGGTCTTACCTACTCCACGACCGCCCTTGATAGCGATGAGGCGATCCTCCCAATTGATTTCGTCCATTAGCAACCGTCTGATAGGCATCGAGCTATGCTCCACCAGGAAATCGTGAATCCTAAAAAATGCGTCTAACATGGTCATATTTTGCTGTTTTTTATCCATTTAACAACTTTTTTCTCAAATTCGCTGCAAAATTACAAAAAAAAATCCATATTTGCAATACTTACCTTACATTTTTTAATAAAAAAATGAGGATTCACGGCAGTGAACCCTCAAAAACACACATTTTTTGTAAAAAAAAACACTTTTTAGAGGCTAATAGCTCCACTTGGGCAAACATCTGCGCAAGTTCCACACTCAGTGCAAACGTCCGGATCAATGGAATAGTGTTCGCCTTCCGAGATAGCGCCCATCGGGCACTCATCGATACACGTACCGCAAGCGATACAATCAGTTGAAATTTTGTAAGCCATAAGATAATTTATTTATTTGTTTAAGCGTTTATCAGTTTAAGCGTTTATCAGTTTATGCGTTTATCAGTTTATGCGTTGTTGAATAAGTTAACTTGTTTAAACTATTTAAACCACGTATAAACTCATCAACCTATCAACTCATCAACAATATTTCAATTCGGTTGCAAAATTACTACTTTTTTTTGAGACTACCAAATTTTAGGGAAAGATTTTTACTTTTTTTTCTTATTTACCGTTGCCAGAACTGCTGCGAGTTTGGCAGCCGGACCGGTTAATCCGCTGTCGGTCAGTCCTTTCCGCTTGGCAAAGGTAGTCCAGTCTTTGGCACCTCCTTCGGAGACGGGCAAGCCTAATTGCAGGAAATGACAGTAGGCGATACCGAGGGCATCGGTAGCATCGAGTTTCTTAGGCATCTCATCGTCCGGGATATGCAGAAAACGCTGTAACATGCCTGCCACTTGCTGTTTGGTGGAGTGTCCGTTGCCGGTGATTGCCATCTTGATCTTCATCGGCGAATACTCGTAGATCGGCACGTCTTTGGAGAGTGCTGCAGCGATCGCCACGCCTTGTGCATGAACGATCTTGATCATCGTCTGGGGGTTCTTGTCCACGAACTGCGTCTCGATAGCCAAACAGGTAGGATGATACTTATCGATAATCTCCTGCAAGAAGAAAAACTCCTTTTGGAGACGCGGATATTGTCCTTCGAGTTTATGCACGTCATAGGCACCAAACTCAAGGATCTCGACCTTCTGCCCGACGGTCTTGAGCAAGGCGTAACCCATGAACAACGTTCCCGGGTCTACTCCTAAGATGATATGTTCGCTTCGTACCGAATCGATCATTCAAAATTAAAAATTAAAAATTAATCCCTCTCATGGTTTCTAATGAAACCACGGATGACGACGACGACTGCTCCGGAGATAAGGACGTAATCTCCCCACGGTTCTATTTTAGCTACGTTCAAGGCAGCTCCTACTGCCAAGATAACCAAACCGATGATCAATAGTATAGATGATTTTCGCATTTTCAATTTTTAATTCTTAATCGTCCTCTACGAGGAAGATGTCCTCGTTAGGCGTGTGCATATAATAATGTTCGCGCGCGTACTGCTCCAAGCTGTCGGGATTCTGCAGCAGTAACATCTCCTGCTGCGCTTTCTCTGCTCCTTGGCGGTACATATCCCGCTGTTCCTCCAAATGGACAATCTCACGCCAACGATGCCACGAACGCAGCAGACTTTGGTCGCCTACAAACAGAAAGACGACCAGAAAAGCCAGACAGGTGACCACGTATTTGCCCCATTTACGCACTTTAATATGTGTCCAAAACTCAGAAAAAGACATGAGATTGACGACTCGATAATTAATGATTTGACGATTTTTGGTGCAAAGATACACTTTTTTTTGCATATATCAAAATTTTTTTGTACTTTTGTAGCCGATTTTATGAAACTGAATGGTAAAAACTGAAAAAACAGGTACACAGCCCATGAAACGTTGTTTCTTATTAAGCATCGCATTGAGTGCTTTTATAGCCCTTTCTGCAGAAGTACATATCACGATAGATGATCCCACTACGTGGTCGGGTCAAGCCTTGTATCCGTACGTAGGTCAGACCGTTGTGTTTGATGTACCGATGGTCGTTTGCACGAACGCAAACGGCAAATATACTGTTTCTCCGTGGCGTCGTTTTCAGCCGGAGAACCAAGGTGTGTTGGGCACCGCCGAATACAACGAGACCGTGCGGATCAACAGTTCGTGTATGTTTTCTATTAGCGACATTACCCAATACCACCGTTGCGGAGAGAAGATCTATAACCTCCGTGCTACAGTCAATAGTACCAGCAGTCTGACGTTCAGAGACGGCGAATGGAAAGGCAATAAACGGGCTGATTTAGAGAAAGGTCTGCCCGATTTGGGAAACTACAGCCTGTTGGTTTGCGGGTTTAACTTGGAGAACTACTTCACGACCATCGGTTCGATGGGTGCCCAAAGCGAATACGACCGTCAGAAACAGCGTACGAAGATCAGCAAGGCGCTGAAGAAAATCAATGCGGACATCTTCGGTTTGGTGGAGTTGCAGCAAGGCGATGAAGCTATCGGTGAGATCGTAAGCGACCTCAATAAGAACCTGCCGGGACGTAACTACCGCTTCTTCTCACAGCCTTCTGCCGGTACGATGCAAAAGACTGATTTTGTGTACGATGCCAATAAAGTCGATCCTATAGGCAAAGCCGTAGAGACCGGTGTGGAGACCAAAGACCGCAAGAAAATGCTTTGTTTTAGAGAGAAGAGTTCCGGAGAGAAATTCATCTTCGGCATCAACCACTTCAAGGCGATGAGCGGCGACGAATCAATCCGTGTGAACGAGGCGAAAGCGGTGGTGGATCTGTATAACT
The DNA here is from genome assembly GCA_900319035.1 of uncultured Bacteroidales bacterium. Taxonomy (GTDB): domain Bacteria; phylum Bacteroidota; class Bacteroidia; order Bacteroidales; family Paludibacteraceae; genus Colicola. The sequence continues at coordinate 26,766 of ONMU01000021.1, read as the reverse complement.
CGTACCGCCAGAACCGTAACATCCGAGACGATGATGTGCTGATCATGGGCGACCTTAACTGCTATGCGATGACAACTCCTATTCAGGTTTTCAAAGACCGCGGGTTGATTGATTTGCACCGCGCTTTCCATGCGGACAGCAGTTACAGCTATATGTTCAGCAATCTTGCCAGTTACATTGACCACGCTATCTGTAACCCTACTCTTTTCCGTCAGGTAACGGGCATGGCGGCTTATCATATTAACTCGGACGAAGACGACCGCTATACTTATGACAAGTCGAGCGATAACACCATGTTCCGCTGCTCCGACCATGATCCGGTGTTGGTGGGACTTCGTTTAGACAGTGCGATGTCCGGAGAACCGTATTTCAACGGAAGCGACTTCGGCATGGACAGTTTGACTTTCTATTATGCTTACGTGCCGGGAGAAGAGAACAAAAACCCGTTGGTATATTTCGACATCTACACCATCAGTGGCTACAAAGTGTGCGCGCCTACTGAGCTTAAGTTCAACAAGTTTAATCCGGAGGCGCATCTGAAATACTATACTTTCAATCGCGAGAACCCCGACCTGCCGGACGAGATCAAGGATTTCTTACCCTTACCGGCAGGCATGTATGTGATTCGTTTTTACTATAACGGAACGGTGAAGAGCCTTAAACTGATTGTACAATAGTGGATTTATTCAGCGAAATAGAAGAACCCGAGCGCGAGGAGTTAAAGAGCTTGCGCAAGGAATTGGAAGAGGCGAACTACAAGTACTACGTCCTGAACATGCCTACTCTGTCGGATCGTGAGTTCGACGAGAAAATGCACCGTTTGCAGGACTTGGAAGCGCAGTTCCCGGATATGTTTGACCCCAAGTCTCCGACACAACACGTCGGAAGCGACCTTAATGTACAAAGGAACAATGTACAAGGTACAAAGGGCTTTGAGACGGTTAAGCATAAATATCCGATGCTGTCTTTGGCGAATAGTTATTCGCGCGAAGAGATAGAGGACTGGGTTCGCAAGTTACCTTCGGGCGTAGAAATCGTTTGCGAACTCAAATACGACGGTTTGTCTATATCGCTGTGGTACGAGCATGGTGTGTTAGTGCGCGCGTTAACACGAGGCGACGGAGTGCAAGGCGATGATGTGATCAATAATATCAAGACCATTCCTTCTATTCCTTGGCGAATCGAGCGAAACGACATCCCCGAGTTCTTTGAGTTACGCGGCGAAGTGTTGCTGCCTTGGGAACGGTTTGAGGCGCTTAATAAAGAACGTGAGGAACAGGAAGAACCGCTTTTTGCTAATCCACGAAATGCAGCTTCGGGTACGCTCAAACTGCAAGACCCGAAAGAAGTGGCACGACGTGGACTTGAAGCGTACCTCTATTATATGTTAGGCGACCAACTGCCCGGAACGACGCATTTTGAGCGGCTTGAGACCGCCAAACAATGGGGTTTTCATATCTCCGATGCAATCAAAGTGTGCAAGAACGTGGATGAGGTCATGGCGTACATCGCTTACTGGGACACCGAGCGTAAGAACCTGCCGGTAGCGACGGACGGTATTGTGCTTAAAGTCAATAACTTGGCACAGCAGGAAGAGCTTGGTTTTACGGCTAAGACACCCCGTTGGGCGATTGCGTATAAGTTCCCTGCCGAGAAACAACTGACGCTTCTCAAGGAGATCACGTATCAGGTCGGCAGAACAGGTGTGGTGACGCCGGTTGCCAACCTTGAGCCGGTACAACTGAGCGGTACGATCGTGCAACGCGCGACGCTTCATAACGAAGACTTCATTAAGTCGCTGGACATCCGTCCGGGTGACCGTGTGTGGGTCGAAAAAGGCGGAGAGATCATACCGAAGATCGTCGGTCGTGCCGACCGAAATGATGAAATGAGCGCGACTCCGTCGCTCAATGATGAAATGATGTATTCTTTCCCCACTGTCTGTCCGGAATGCGGAGCAAAATTAGTGCGCGTGGAAGGGGAAGCGGCATGGAGATGTCCGAATGAAGCAGGCTGTCCGCCGCAGATTAAGGGAAAGATAGAGCATTTCGTGTCACGCAAAGCGATGAATATAGACGGTTTGGGCGAAGAGACGATTGACCTGCTCTATCAGAAAGAGTTGCTCCATAACATCGCAGATATATACGATCTGAAACTCGAAGACATCGCAGCACAAGAACGGCTTGGCGAGAAGTCTGCGCAGAATATGTTAGCAGGCATCGAGGCATCCAAACAAGTACCATGGGCACGTGTGCTCTTTGCACTCGGAATACGCATGGTTGGCGAGACCACCGCTAAGAAGATTGCACGCGTTTATAATACCATCGACAGCCTGCAAGAGGCAAACAGCGAACAGCTCTGCGCGATCGAAGATGTCGGTCCGCAGATTGCAGAGAACATCGTGGCGTATTTCCGAGACGAACGTAACTTGGCGATTATTGAGCGGTTACGGAAAGCAGGATTGCAGTTTGAAGGCGAAGCTGCCGAAGGACCGCAATCCGATAAGTTAGCGGGAATGAGCATCGTCATAAGCGGCACATTCAGCCAACACAGCCGAGACGAATACAAGGCGTTGATTGAAGCCCACGGAGGCAAGAACGTGGGGTCGGTCAGCAAGAAGACTTCGTTCATCTTGGCAGGCGAGAACATGGGACCTGAGAAACGAAAGAAAGCCGAAGACCTCGGCATCAAACTAATGACAGAGGACAAATTCCTCGAAATGATTCAATGACTCAATAAATGGTACATTGTAAATGACTAAATGGTAAATGGATTTATGAGAAAATTATATCAGTTCATCTTTGATTACCTGCTCAAGAAGCAGCCCGCACGTGATCCGCGTTTTCCGCATCTGGACAAACCGCTGAAGGTGCTTCTTATCTACGAGAGCGATATCTTGGAACGCAATGACGCGATTAAGTCAATCCGACAGGATCTCTTGCGTCGTCAAATGGACGTGACGATGTGGGGATACGTAGCGAAAAAAGAAATCTCTACGCTCATTCTGCCGCAGAGCCGTATTTTGGGTTTGAATGATTACAACTGGTGGGGCACGCCAAAGAAAGATGTCTTGGATGACCTGCGTGCAGAGCACTACGAGCTGATGATAGACCTTACCACACGCCCGATACTGCCGTTACGGTATATAGCGATGTACACCGATGCGGATTTCAAAGTGGGGCTCAATTTAGGTGAAGGATTACATGATATGCTTATCTCGCTACCGGACTTCTCGCCGGAACAAGGAGAGAACGTCAATATAGAAGCGTCATGGCTCTATGACCAAATCATGAGTTTTATCACAACCATTAAAAGTAACGATTAACGAGTGAAGGAGTGAACGAATGAACGAACTTAAAGGACTTGGCACAGCGTTGATTACGCCGTTTGATGCAAACGGCAAGGTGGATTACGAGGCACTCGAACGGCTGTTAGAGACACAGCTAAAAGGTTTTGTGGATTACATCGTGGTACTTGGTACTACCGGCGAAGCCGCTACGATGACGGAAGACGAGAAAAAGGAAGTGCGCACATTCATTCGCGAATATGTGCATGGTCGTTTGCCTTTGGTTTTAGGTGTCGGAGGTAATAACACCGCTGCGGTTTGTGAGAGTTTGCGAACGATAGATCTATCCGGTTTTGCTGCTATCCTTTCCGTTTGTCCGTACTACAATAAGCCTAATCAAGAGGGATTGTACCAACATTTCTGCAAAGTGGCGGAGGCAAGTCCTATTCCTGTGATACTATATAACGTACCCGGGCGCACGGGCGTGAACCTGCTGCCGGAAACAGTTATGCGGATCCATGAAGCTCATCCGGATAAGATCGTGGGCATCAAAGAGGCGTCAGGCAATATCGCTCAAATCAAAGATTTGATCGCTCTTGCAAAAGCACAATTCACAATTAATAATTCACAATTACCATTTCTGGTTATTTCAGGGGATGATGGTATTGCGTGTGAGATCATGGAAGCCGGAGGAGCAGGATTGATAAGTGTGGCAAGCAATGCGTTTGCAGAGGACTTCTGGCACATCGTGCATGATAAGGATCGTGCATTGCAGGCGAAGTACGAAGAGATGGTCAGACTGCTGTTTGCGGAAGGTAATCCGGTGGGCATCAAAGCCGTTTTGGCACAGAAGGGCATCATACAGAACTACTTACGATTACCGCTTGTTCCCGCAAGCGAAGAACTGAAAGAGAGGATTAGTGGGTTAGTGGATTAGGGGATAAGATACAAAGAGAGCTCGCAGGAATGCGAGCTCATTTTGTTTGTAAGAACTGATCCGCCAAGATTGGCGGATAGATGCCGCAATTACTTGCAAGCTTTCTTAGCCTGATCAACAACTGCTTTGAAAGCAGCGGGTTGATTCATAGCGAGGTCAGCAAGCGCTTTGCGGTTGATGACGATACCTGCTTTCTTGAGGCAGCCCATCAACTGGCTGTAGCTCAGACCTTCGAGGCGAGCGGCAGCGTTGATACGCTGGATCCAGAGAGCGCGGAATGTACGTTTTTTGTTCTTACGATCGCGGTAAGCATACTGCAAACCTTTCTCCCATGTGTTCTTTGCTACGGTCCATACATTAGCACGACCACCAAAGTTACCACGGGTGAGCGACATGATCTTCTTACGACGGTTGCGCGAAGCAACGTGATTTACTGATCTTGGCATGTTTCTGTCCTTTCACTTTAATGGTTAGTACTTAACGAAGCAACAGCATTTCGCGAACGGAACGCAGGTTCGTTTGATCTACGAGCGCAACATGGGTCAAGTTGCGTTTTTGCTTTTTAGTCTTCTTCGTCAGAATGTGACTTTTGTAAGCGTGCTTACGCTTAATTTTACCGGTTCCGGTAAGCGTGAAACGCTTTTTAGCACCGGAGTTCGTTTTTACCTTAGGCATTTTGTATAAATATTTAATTGTTAATAATAAAGTCTCGGGCAGCCACGCGCACTCGGCGCGCAAATAAGGTAGGCCCTACGACTTGTTATATTCTTACTTCTGGCTCTTAGGGCTGACGAACATGATCATTCGTTTGCCTTCGAGGTTTGGCACATTATCGGGTTTGCCATACTCAGCGAGGTCGGCAGCAAAACGGGCGAGAAGGAGTTCACCTTGCTCCTTGAAGACGATGGAACGTCCGCGGAAGAAGACATAGGATTTGACCTTGTTACCCTCTTTCAGAAACTCAATAGCGTGTTTGAGCTTGAAGTTGTAATCGTGGTCATCGGTTTGGGGACCGAAACGAATTTCCTTCACTTCCTGCTTTTTCTGGTTAGCTTTCGCCTCTTTCTGCTTTTTCTTCTGCGCGTAGAGGAATTTCTGGTAGTCCACAACGCGGCAGACAGGCGGGTTAGCCGTTGCTGCAATCTCAACCAAATCGAGGTTCTGCTCATCGGCAATTTTCATTGCCTGCTGGAAGGAGTAGATCCCCGGTTCAATATTGTCGCCTACGAGGCGCACCTCACGGACACCGCGGATCTTATCATTGATACGATGCGGGTCCTCTTTGATAACACGACCGCCACGCGGTCTGGGAGTAATAGTAGCTATTGCTTTAATTATTTAGGGTTAATAAACTGCTTTTCGTGCGGGGACAAAATACCCTACCATCGAAAAAGCGTGCAAAATTACAACAATTTTTTGACATATGCAAGAAAAATGAATTTTTTTTCACTTTTTTCCTAATTTATTTGCGCGCGTGAAATATTTTTTGTAACTTTGCACGCTATTTTGAATAAAAGTGTATAAAAAGACAGTTGAGTCTAATATCATAAAATATAAAAGCAATGAAAAAGAGCATTTTAGTTTTGACCTCAATGGTCGCAATGGTACTATTCGGATGTAAGGAAACGCCGTACATCAACGAGCCGGGAGACAACAAGTACAACTACGATTCGATTCCGGTTGTAGCCCTTCCTGATCCGGATGCGGATCCAGTGGGATTTGAGATTCCTGCGGGCTGCTTGAACGTGTACGAAGCGGTTGATTCATGCCGCCGTTTGCCGAACGGAGGTACAACTCAGGAGAAGCACTACGTGAAAGGCTGGGTTCGCAGTTTCGACTCCAAACATGAGAGCGGCGTGAAGGACTACGGAAACGGTTCGTTCTATATCGCAGCTACGAAAGACGGTAGTTCGGATGCAAAGATGTTCGAGGCGTACCAAGTATATGGCAAAGACGGAAAGAAGCTGGTAAGCCTTGATCAGGTGCAAATCGGCGATTTCGTGGTTATCTATGGTCAGTTGACGCTTTATAACGGAACGGCAGAGACGGTAGGCAAGGGAGCTGCGTATATCTACGCATCCACGAATGCGAAGTTTGATCCGAAGGAAGACCCGACGAAGATCACTCCCGATCCGGAAGGCGCAGATGTACCGGTAGGAACGCTGAATGTTTACGAGGCACGTCATATTTGCGATTCTATCGGTTCGGGCAAGACGACCACGGAAGAGTACTACGTGAAAGGCTGGGTTTGCCGTTTGGACAGCAAGCATGAGAGCGGTGTTCAGCAATACGGCAACGGTACGTTCTATATTGCCGCTACCAACGATGGTACAACCGACGGCTTCTCGTTCGAGGCTTATCAGGTTTACGGCAAGGACAAACAGAAGCTGACCAACCCGAATCAGGTACAAGTAGGCGATTTCGTAGTCCTTCGCGGTAAACTGACGAACTACAGCGGAACGGCAGAGACCGTAGGCAAGGGAGCATCGTATATCTACTACTCCACCAACCCTCTTTGGTAAAACCAACGAAACAAAATTAAAAACAATTAAAATACAAAAATGGCAAGTTTACAAAGAATTAGAAATCATGGCGCATTGTTGATCGCAATTGTCGGTCTCGCCATGTTGGCATTTATCCTCGGAGACTTTTTGAACTCCGGTAGCAGTTTCTTCAACCGTAGCCGCGAGAACGTCGGCGTGATCGAAGGTCAGAAAGTACACTACACGGAGTACGAGGCAGCAAAAGAACAATTGACAGAAGTGTACAAGATTGAGAGCGGTCGTACGGATTTTGACGAAGACACGCACGCACAGATTCGCAATCAGGTATGGAACATGCTGATGATGGACTACACGCTCCGCGCACAGGCTAATGAGATCGGTATGGACATCACCACCGACGAGCTGAGCGAGCTTTGCATCGGCGAGAACGTTCACCAGATCATCCGTGGCCGTCGTGCTTTTGCGGACGAGAACGGTCAGTTCAACCGCCAAGCTGTCATCAACCTGATTCAGGCAATCAACAACGAGAGCGAAGACGCAGCTCAGAACGCAAACCTGCAGCAGGCTAAGACCTATTGGTTGTACTGGGAGAAAGCTGTTCGTATCAGCTATCTGCAAGAGAAATACACGAGCCTCTTCCAACACCTTCTCAAGGCTAACTCGCTGGACGCTGAGTTCGCATTCAACGCTCGTAAGAACGGTCTGAGCGCTGAGTTCGCAATGAAACCGTACTACACGGTAGCAGACAGCCTCGTGAAAGTGAGCGACAGCGACCTCAAGAAATTATACAAGCAGCACAAAGAGCAGTACAAACAGACTCCGAACCGCGCTATCAAGTACGTTGCATTTGACATCGTACCGAGCGAGGCAGATTTCAAAGCAGCAGAGAACCTGCTGACTAACCTGCAAGAGGAGTTCAAGACAACCGAGGACGTAAGCCTCGTTGTGAACACCAATTCGGACGTTATGTACGACGGTCGCGACTACTCGGAGGAGACCGTTCCGGCTCAGTTCAAAGAGTTTGCATTCGCAAAGGGTGCTAAGGAAGGCGATTGCACCGAGATCCTTTTCGAGAACAACACGTACGCAATGGCTCGTATCATGAAAGCCGGTTATTCGTTGCCGGATTCCGTAGAGCTGAAAGCGATCGTAGAGGACGGTGAGGATCAGGAGTTAGGTTGGTTCAAAGCAGCAGACCTGCCGAAAAACATCGCAGAACCGGCATTTGCAGGCAAACGCGGCGATAAGTTCACCGTAGCTCAAGGTATGGGCGAGCAGACCTACGAGATCTTGGAGGTCGGCAAAGCTACTCCGAAAGTAAAATTGGCTATCTTGGCGCGTGAGGTAACTCCGTCGAGCAAGACCTATTCGGCTATTTACAACAACGCTAAGCAGTTCATTGTGAATAACAGCAACGCCGAGGCATTGGAGAAAGCTGCTCAAGAGGCAGGTATGGCAGTTGTGCCGCAATACAACCTCACTTCAACCACCGATAAGATCGGTCAGCTCAAGAGCAGCCGTCCTATCGTTCGTTGGGCATTTGAAGCCAAAGAGGGCCAGGTATCTGACGTGTTCGAGTGCGGTCAGCAGTTCATCGTAGCTGCTCTGACAGAGGTGAACGACGGTGAGTACCGTTCGTTGGACGATGTACGCGCTGAGTTGACCTACGAGGCTACCAACAACGCTAAAGCTGAGTATATCAAGAAACAGCTCAAGGGCGCAGAGAGCTTGGAAGCAGCTGCTCAGATCATGGGTCAGCCGGTTCAGAGCGTAGAGCGCGTAGCATTGGCTGACAGCCGTCTGGGTAACGCAGGTATGGAGCCTGCTGTCATCGGCGCAGCTATCGCACAGGGCGAGAACAAACTGAGCGAGCCGATCCAAGGCAACACGGGTGTGTTCGTAATCAAGACCGGCGCAGCTAACAACCTCGTAGAGGAGCTGAACGTGGATGCTGAGAAAGCACAGTTGGCTTCCCGCTTCGCTTACCTGCCCTATCAAGCATTGCAGCTGGTTGAGGACAAAGCCGAAGTAACCGATAACCGCGCTAACTTCCAATAATACGTGCGCGCGCGTTATTATATAAGGTGAGATTTCAGATTTGAAATTTGAAATTTGAGATTTGAAAACGAATCAATCTATATCACCATGGGTATGGGTACCAACCCTATACTTCACAGAAGGTATCCCCTATTTCTTAGTAAACAGCATCTCAGTGATGCTGTTTGCTAAAATGGGAGTGCCAAACGGGCAGTTGGCGTTCTTCACGACATTGCTCTATTTTCCTTGGTTTTTGAAAGGTCTTTGGGGACCTTTCGTAGATATTTTTCGCACAAAAAGATGGTGGATCTTGTCGATGCAAGGTCTGCTGACCGTTTTGTGCATTTTACTGACCGTCACACTACCCTCTCCGGAAGCGGAACAGATTGCCGCCAAGACCACTTCTGTAGGTCTTTTCAGGTGGAGTCTGATCTTCTTCATCATCGCTGCTTTTGCTTCTGCGACGCATGACATCGCAGCCGACGGCTATTATATGCTTGCTCATGACGAGCGTAGCCAAGCAGCTTTTGTGGGTATTCGGTCTACGTTCTACCGCATCGCGTCCGTGTTCTCACAAGGTGTATTGGTGTATATCGCCGGATACATTGAGAACAAGACAGGCAATATTCCGCTGTCATGGCAAGTGACCTTAAGCGCTACAAGCATAATCTTGCTGCTCGTCACTATTTACCACTGTTTTGCATTGCCGAAAGTGGAAACAGAGGCGAAAGACGAAAGGTTAGAGGCAAAAGGTGTTTGGAAGGAGTTAGGCAAAGCGTTCGGAACGTTCTTTACCAAGCCCGGTGTGGGTTTGGCGATTGCTTTCATGCTGCTTTACCGTTTGAGCGAAGGTTTCTTGGTGAAGCTGTGTCAGCCGTTCCTGCTTGACCACGCGGTGGAAGAACTGCGACAAGGAGAGACGACTTTCTCCCTCTTCGGAATGGATCTCTTCAGCGTTCATCACACCCTGCATGTAGGAGGTGGATTAGCGTTAGGAACTGATATAGTGGGAATTATGTACGGCACTTTAGGCGTAATAGGTCTGCTTATCGGTGGCATTTTAGGCGGTATTTATATTTCCAGACGAGGTCTGAAACGCTCTATTTGGCTGATGGCAGCAGCTCTGACGCTGCCCAGTTTCGTGTATTGCTACCTGAGTATGGCGCAACCGGAGTCGCTCTGGATCATCGGAACGGCCGTCAGCTTTGAGCAGTTCGGTTACGGCTTTGGTTTTACGGCATATATGCTGTATATGATGTATTTTGCGGAAGGCGAGTACAAGACCGCACACTACGCTATTTGCACCGCTTTCATGGCATTGAGTATGATGATCCCGGGATTTGTAGCCGGTTTCATTCAAGAATCAGTAGGTTACTCGGCGTTCTTCTGGATCGCTAACGCGTTCAGTATCACCACGTTCGCGGTAACGTACTTTGTGTGGAAAAGATTAGAGAACCAGTAATCTGGTAGACCAGTAAATTTGATAAAAAAGAAAATACTATGACGAAACGAATTATTCCGGACACAATCACCAGTTGTAACCTGCTCTGTGGGTGTATAGCCGTTTTTCTGGCTACGCAAGATGCCTTTTCGTGGGCGTTTGTGTTTATCTTAGCGGGCGCATTCTTCGATTTCTTCGATGGTCTGAGCGCACGTGCGTTGAACGCCCCGAGCCCGATAGGCGTAGAGTTGGATTCGCTGGCAGATAATATCACGTTCGGTTTGGCTCCTTCGATGCTTTTGTTCTGCTATCTGAGACCTATACTCGGTTGGTGGGCAGGTCTGGCACTGATCATGGCGGCTTTCTCAGCTCTCCGTCTGGCGAAATTCAATGTCGATGAACGCCAACACGAGTCGTTTATCGGTTTGGCAACACCGGCAAACGCTATTTTCTGGGGCGGTTTATGCAGTATGCCTATCTCCATCATCGCGTACGACTGGATTGCGTGGACGTTGATAGGTCTGTCGTTTGTCAGCTGCTGGCTGCTGAACGCTGAGATTCCGTTCTTCAGCTTTAAGTCGTTCAAAAAAGAGAAACTGATTATCATCTGTTTCCTCATCGGCTGCCTTATTCTCATCGGTTTCTGCGTTGCAAAAGCGATTACCACCAAACATATTGAGTTCGCTCTCTTCAGCGGAACAGCCTGCATTCTTTGGTACGTGCTACTCAATATTCTTTTAGCGGTAGCAAAAAGAAATTGAGATTTGAGATTTGAAAATTGCTTACCATGAAACGACGCATAATTCTATTATTGGCAATCTTTTTCGCTATCGGAATGATGGCGGAGAAATACACCATCGTTTTCAACAGCGGAAACGCAGATTCGAGTTCGCCCACCAGCGAACTGACCAATATTGTGCTGAGTGCTACCAATAACTGCGTCAATTCAATCCTGACAGCCAATAGGATCTACCGTGCCAAAGAAGGTTTTGGCCTCAAGGGCGGAACCGGTTCAGCCAAAGGTGAGCTGACCCTTGGCTTGGACGACACGTATCATATTACCACAATGACCGTCTATGCGGCAGCTTATGTGCCTGCTAACGGCGCAGACACAGCAGCCAACAAACGTCTTTTAGTTTATGATCAAGAGATAGCTTGGCAAGCCGGTCACCGTGCGGAGCTTCGTCCGTATGAGATCACCGTGAACGCCGATGTAGATTCAATTTTTATCGGAGCGAAAGTGGCTTCCAACAACCGCTGGTACGTACAGAAGATCGAGTTTGAGGCTGCGGATCCACATCCGACGCAAGCTATTCTGGAGATGCAATACCCTACCATGGACTTCGGAGGCGTCAAATGGACAAGCCCCGATGAGCCGATGGAGGACATCCTTAGTTTTGAGATTGCAGGCAAACATATCAACGGAAACATCTCCGTTTCACTAAAGAGCCACAGTACTATTTTTACGCTTTCGCAGGCTGTTCTTCCGGCAGATGGCGGAGAAGTGGATATTTTCTATAGCATCACCTTGGACACCGTAGCCAAAGCGATTCCGTTTAATAATGTGGTGGTAGCGAAAGCGACCGGTTTGGACGGCATTGAACGCACGCGGGAGTTGCCTATTCAGCTGACCGTTGTGCCTCCGGGTTCCGGCGGTGCCAGTACATTCAATCTAGATACCACGCGTATGTCCATCGGAGCCATGCCGGGCGATTATTACAAGTTCGCACAAGGAACCGCCGACTCCACCCTTAAGAATCATATCGGCTACATCATCTGTTGCGGCAAAAGGTATCGGTACGGCAGCGGAAGCAAAAAGACTTGGGATGCCTTCTACTACACCGACCGCGATACGAATACGAATCAAGTATTAGATATGTACTCGAATGAGGTACGCTACTTCAACCCCGAAAAGCCGACAGCAAGTGTGGCGGGTTTTGATATAGAACATATGTTGCCCAAGAGCTGGTGGGGAGGTGATGTCAATCCGGCGTATTGCGATCTGTTTCATTTAGTGCCGGGTGATTATTCGGCAAACCGCAGCAAATCGAATCACGCTCCGGGTATTCCTTCGGACAGCACGTTTAACAACGGTTCGTTTGTCACCGGTAGCGGAGAGGCATATGGGCTGACGCGTGTCTTCTGCCCTGCGGATGAATACAAAGGCGATTTTGCACGTGCCTATTTCTATATCGCAGCCTGCTACGGAGATTCGTTAGAATGGCTTAGTTCGGGAGAACCGGCTGTAGCGATGACCAATGAAGGATGGCAAGAGTTCCGCCCATGGTTGCGAGATTTACTTCTCTCATGGCATCGCATGGATCCGGTGAGCGAGAAAGAGTTAGCCCGTGCTATCGAGGTCAATAAGATCCAAGGCAACCGAAATCCGTTTATCGACTACCCCGAATTGGCGGAGTATATCTGGGGCAATAAACAGGGGCAGATTGTGGACTTTAGACAACTCACGCAGAGTTACGGAGACGCCTATGACGACGCCCATACCGGCGTTGATCGTACGCAGGCTGAAAAAGGCGGTACGCGCAAAGAAATACGCGACGGACGCATCGTCATCATACGAAATGCGTCAATTTACACCATTTTTGGACAAGAAATTCGTTAATGTGTCAATTTTTACACATTTATCGCGAGTTTGTGAACGCGCGCGTAAGGAAAAAGTAGTAACTTTGCACCCGAAATCAAACGCAAACAGTGCGACCACCAAAACACGAAATCATTTAACTATCAAATCATATGAAAAAACAACTATTCAATGCGCTGCTCATTGGCTTGCTGGCGATGCCTGCAATAAGCACTCGGGCAGATGTTATCGACGAAGGTCAAACGACCGAAGGTAAAGATTTCTGGGTTACGTTCATGCAAGCGGACCAAGATCCGAACAATGACTTGACGCTCTCACTCTCTATCTCTTCTCGCGAGGATTGCCAGGTAACAATCAAGAACCCGTTCACACAATTTGACACTACCATTTCCGTTACTGCTAACGTCATGCAACCGGTGGAGCTGTACAACGGTAATGTATTGGTAAACAATGCCCGTTCGGTAATGGAGACTACAGGTAAAGTTTGCTACGCAGTCAACTCGGAGCAGGTGGATACTTGTGCTTTGCATGTGACATCCACTGCCAAAATCTCATTATTTGCTACGAACTACAAGAGAGCTACCTTCGATGCAACAAACGTATTGCCGACCCCTTCTCTCTTGGACGAATATATCATTCAGACCTATACACCGTCTGATCACGGAGGTACCGAGAAGACGCAGGGTAGCCATTTCGCAATCATCGCAGCGGAGGATAACACCATCGTGGATTATTGCCCTACGGTACGGACTAAAATCATAAATGATATTGTTGCAAAACAAAATGATCCATATACAATTGACACACTTTCGAATGAAGAGAAAATTCTGGCGCAATTCCAGCCGGGCGATACTCTCCATTCTCCGGTACTGATGAAAGGCCAAGTTTATTATGTGTGGACAGGAAAAAAAGATAAGGAAGAAGGTGACCTCTCCGGTACCTATGTCAAGGCTCGCGACGGCAAGAAGATTGCTGTTTTCCAAGGCTGTCCGCACACCAATATCCCCTATCAGACCAAAGAGCGTGACCATATTTTCTCGCAGGCTATGCCTACCAAATATTGGGGAAACACCTTCGTGCTGACCGCTTCTGCAGGCCGACACAAAGATTTCGTTCGTATCCTTGCCCTCAACGACGGGACAGAAGTGCGTATCAACGGAAACTTGGTACACACCTTTGACTTTGCGAACACCGACAAAAAACAATATTGGGAGTTCACTATCGGTGATCAAGGTACATATGCACAAAACGGAAGCTGCGTCGTAACGACCTCTTGTCCTTGCGCAACACACTTGTTCCTTGCTTCCAAGAAAGCGGATAACGTAGATAACGGTGACCCGGCAATGTTGTGGGTAAACCCGATTGAGCAACAGATTGATCAGGTTACTTTTGCTACTTACTCGAGTAAGAACGGTACAACGGCACACTACGTAAACGTTGTAACTGATCAACCGGATTTAATGACCCTGACGAACGGAACCACTCCGGTAGCCATGACGTTCAATCCTGTAGATGGTTCAACTACATATAGCTACGCACAAGTGTCGTTGGGAAGTCAAGCAACATCCTATACGCTCAAGAGCAACGGATCGAATTTCATCGCACACGTTTATGGATTTACCTCCAACGAGTCCTACGGTTATTCTGCCGGAGGTGCAACCGTTCCGCTGTCTCAGTCGATTTATATCAATGGTGAGGAGTTCTCACCGGACAAAGAGAACAAACTCTGCGGTATTGACACTGTCCATTTTGCCTGCAAGCCGGACTTCATGCCGGATAGCGTAGTTTGGCATTTCGGAGATAAAACACCGGATGTGAAACTGATTCAGGACACTACAACCGTTGTACCTCACTACTATCAGAACGGTGGTACATACGATGCTTCTTGTACTATCTATCGCAGCAGCAGCAATATCTGCGTAGGACAATCAGCAAAGAGCGTTATTCCTATTACCGTTATTATCGGACGTTATACTTTCTCCATCGGAGATCCGGATATTCCTTGTCCGGAAGGCGGCGTACAAGCTCCGGGACGTATTCCTTACACCAGTACGATTGACCTGACGGGTGATCATGTACATGTTGGTTTCGATGCAGACGCGCAAGCCGCAGGATTCGATTCCACCACTATCGGCATCACTCCGACTGATTTCCTAATCACTATACCTAAAGAGGCGCAAACGGGCGTACCTTATGGTATCACGATTAAGATCGAGTCCAGTTGCGGCGACACCACCGCTACGATGCTCTTTAGCCTGCCTGTTGGTAATGATGTCATCGACCAGCGTTACAGCAACGTGCTCGGTATCTTGAAAGATCATAAGGATCTGGAAGGAATGGAACTGAGTGATTTCCAATGGTATCGTAAGAGCGACAGTACGGCTTTGGCAGGTCAGGTATCGTCTAACCTGAACATGTACGATCTGCCGGCAGAACTCTATGAGAAGGATGCGTTCTATGTATGCTATACGATCAACAAAGGCAAGGCAGACCAACGTCGTTCCTGTGCTTGCGCCAAAGAGTTCATCAAAGACAGCTCAGATCCGCAGTTTGACATGAATCCCGATGCCGTTTCCGTTACCGCTTATTACGTGTACGGACGCGATAACATATTTGTAAATGCAGATTGGAACGGCAAAACGGATATCGAGTGCTACGCACAATGGATCACCGTTAGCGGAGACATCTATCAGGATCTGAAATTCAATATCCCCGACGGCGGTTGCACAATACCTGTTCCAGCAGAGAACGGTCTCTATCTGCTGCGTGTTCGCACAGACGGTAAGAACCGTAGTTTCAAATTCTTCATTAACCACTAATCAAATATAGGAGAACACAGATATGAAAAACGGAGTTAATCGTGCCCTTGCGGCTAAGAAAAACTTTTTGCAAAACATTTTGATTGCCAGTGTTGTTCTTAGTTTGAACTGCGCACCTATAGCCGCTTACGCAATGCCGGAACCTGTTCCTGCTGCGCAAAACGATAAAGAAAAAGCTGCTGCTGCCAAGAAGAAAGAGGCAGAGAAGAAAAAGAAAGAAGCTGAGAAAGCGAAAGCAGCCAAGGCAAAAGCGAAAGCTGCTGAAGCTAAGAAGAAAGAAGCTGAGAAGAAGAAAGCTGCTAACGCTAAAGCTACTGCTGAGAAGAAAGAAGCAGCAGAGAAACAACGTGCTGCTCAAGCCAAAGCGAACGAGAAGAAACGCGAGGAGGCACAGAAAGAAGCAGCCAAAGCACAGGCTCAGCGTGAGAAAGAGGCAGCAGAGCGCGCTAAAATAGCAGCTCAACGTGAGGCGGACAAAGCTAAGAAAGAAGCAGCTGAGAAAGCCAAAGAAGAGAAAGCTATTCGCGATTACGAGAAATACCAAGAGAGTTTGGAGAACCCCAAGAAAGAGGTGATCTCGTACTTCAACCTTGGTTTCCGCGTAGGTTATGCGGCTATGATGGATAAATTCAAGGATGTATATATGGGAGCCGGAACGCTGAACCAGAAGAACGCGCTTCAGCAACTCAAAGGCGGTCCCGGAGCCGGTATTGATCTCACTTACAGCCTCGAATACGGACATTTCCTCTTCGAGACAGGTCTTGATTTCCGCTATCTGAACTCCACCTCGATCTATGGATTCAATGCAGAGCGTACCGATTTGAGATACAATGCGAAGTACAACTATCTCTTCGACCGCATGACGGAAATGCGTCATCTGATGCAAGTAGGCGTGCCGGTCATGTTCGGTGCTCAGTTTAGCCGTTATTATTTCCTCTTAGGAGCGAAGATCCATTACTCGATTGCTGCTCCCTATTCGCAGAAAGGCAAATATGATGTTACCGTGGATGATCCCGCTTTCATTGATCCCTACGGTATGGGTATCTATGAGTTGAACAAGACGACGAACAAAGCCATTAAGTTCAATCAGCCGGATGTAAGCGTAGCTGCTGAGTTTGGTATCGATCTGGATGAGTGGTTGCAGAAACAACCGCGTACGGACAAAGACGCCAAGAAGAAAAAACAGCAGTTGAAACCCGGTCAACGTCTGCCGTTCGGTCCGGAGCATGTTCACTACCGCGTGTCGCTCTTCGCTGAATACGGTGTACTCAATTCCAATGGCACTCCGGCAGCTCTGCCGGTTGAGTTCGCAGGCAACCAAGTGGAAGTACAGAAGTCAAATACTATGCTTGCCCTGAACGGCAACACCAAACTGAACAACCTCTTTGTAGGTGCTAAGTTCACTATTCAATTCGAGGTTCCGGGTAAGACCGCACGTCCTGTGCCGCCTCCTCCTGCCTATGCCATCTACAGCGTAGTGGATGCTGTTACCAACGAGCCTATTCCTGTGGCTTTCGTGGAGACCCGTGGTACCGAGTCCGGCAAGATCGCCCTGCGTGAGAAACAGATCAACCCGAAGAAGGGCTTCCGTCAGAAACATGCAGTGGGTAACTTCACCGCTTCGGCTAAGGCAGAGAACTACTACCCTGCTGAGCAGCAGTTCACCGTAGAGAAAGTAGGTACGACCCAATACGTCACCATCGCTCTGCAGCCGCGTCCTGTTCTTCGCGTACGTGTATATAATAAGGAGACAGGTCTCGTGGTTCCTGCTACGGTACAGATCCTCGCCAACGGTGCTACCGAACCGGCGTACAACCTTGCTACCGATTCCGTCAACGGAGAGGCTAAGCAGATGTTAGCAGAGGGTCCGCAATACAAACTGCATATTGCACAGATGGGTTACGACACCCTCGACATGGTGATTGCGAACATCGGCGACTCGCTCAATATCGCTCTGACGCCGATCAAGAAGGGTGAAGTCTTCATCGTCAAGAACCTCTTCTTCGCGACCAACAAGACACGTATCCTCTCTCGTTCGGAAGAAGCACTCAACGACCTGTATATGTATCTTGCCCGTAACCCGCAAGTACGTATCAAGATCGTCGGCCACACCGATAGCGTAGGTAAGGATGCAGCTAACCAGAAACTGTCTGACGGTCGTGCAAACGAGGTGATGAAAGACCTCATCGAGCGTGGTATAGCTCCTGAGAGACTGCAAGCCGAAGGTCGTGGTGAGACACAACCGATTGACACCAACGACACTGAGGAAGGTCGTCAGAACAACCGTCGTGTAGAGATCGAGATACTCTAGTATCGAGAACCGCTTTTAAGCATATCGAAATTTTGTAATACCTTTCGAGGAATGATCGGGCCGATATCGGTCCAACATCAGTCCAATATCGGTCCATCTTCGAGAGATAAAATAGAATATATATGAAAAATCAAATCAAATTAGTATTGCTGGTAGCGTTATTCACAATGATTTCTCTTCCATCATGGGCGCAATCTTCCACGCAGGGAAAAGAATTCTGGGTAGCACTAATCCCAAGTAAAGGCCCCGACAGTTCTGATCCGACAAACACAAATCAGTTCCAGCCTTATATTGCTATTAGCGCATCAAAAGCGTGCCAAGTAACAATTAGCAACCCGAACACCAATTGGTCGAAAACAATACAGATTCCGGCTAATAGCCCTTGGGTTGAGCAACAGATACCATTAGCTCAATGGTATCAAAATACCATTCCCAACTCTGAAACAACCTACGACAACGGTATAAAAATAGAATCGACGGAGATTGTGTCAGTATATTCTTGTCTGCGATGGGGAAAGAGTATGGATGCTACCAACGTGCTACCTATCAATGCCTTGCAAAGCGATTACGTAGTGCTCACTTATTCACCGAGTGCAAAAGACGGAGACCATCACAATACTTTTACAGTCCTTGCGGCTGAGGATTGCACTGTCACCATCACTCCCTCCGTTCCTACCGATAAAAACAAACCTGCCAATGTGCCTTTCGACGTAAACCTGAAAAAAGGCCAGGTTTATCACATTGTCAGTGCAACCGACCAATCTATCAGTGGTACGACGGTGCATGCAAAAAATGATAAGAAGATAGCTATTTTCTCTGGATGTATTCTGGGTAATGTTCCTACCACAGTAGCCGATCGTGACTTGTTGTACGAACAACTTTTCCCTATTAATTATTGGGGAACAGATTTCGTAGTCACTCGTTCTCTGGAGAAAGATGCCAACCGTGTACAAATCATTGCACTTATGAATGGTACCGAAGTCACCATCAACGGTTCTTATCAGGCTTCATCCACTTCAGCCACCATTATTCCGAACGGTAGTTATTCTTTTACACTGAATGCCGGAGAAACATACGAATATGAGCTTTCTGAGGGTTATGCAGATGGAAAATGGGACGATAACAAACGGGCTACCTTGACTGGAATAAATGTTGTGGATAAGAGTTCTTATATTCACACGTCGTGTCCAGCAGCAGTGTTGTCGTTCGATGTCGGCAACAGTTATAAGTGCAAAACCGGTTCAGAAATGCCTTCCAGTGATGGCGCTCCGGCTATGACTTGGGTTAGCCCGATTCAACAGATGATGAAAGAAGTAGTCTTCGGTGTGATGGGAACCAATAATACACACAATCACTTTGTCAATATTATCGTTCCCACCAATCATGTATCTACTGCGATGTTAGGAAATGCCTCTATTGCGGATCGGTTCATCCCTGTAGAGAGTAATCCCACCTATTCCTACGCCCGGATTAAACTGGCCACCACTTCCACGGGGCAGACAAACCCTACCTACTATTTGCAGTGTAAAGGAGGATTTATCGCCACAGTTTATGGTAACGGATCCGATGAATCATATGCTTATTCAGTAGGTTCATCTGCTGTGGAACAAGGTGTGAAAGTGAATGGAGATCCAAAGCCCTTTACCGATGGTTATCGCAGCGATGAGAAATACTGCTTGGGAGAAATGATGACATTTGATGCCCAAGGCGGAACGGATGAAATTACTCGTGTGGACTGGAATTTCGGCGATGGTACATCGGAGAATTACGGTCAATCCATTACTTCGCACTCTTATACTTCGCCGGGTTGGTATGACGTAACCGCAGCGCTGTACGGTCACCAAGTATGTACCTCGGAGTCCGACCAGTACTTAGGTTCCGTCTCCTTCTCCTTCCGCATCGTTCGACCGGATACCGTCTTCGGATCTGTCATTCCGAAATGTATCTCGCTGGATGAATACAAGTCTGATCCTGCTTATTGGGACGACTCGATCGCACATCCAAGAATTGATACTGTGCAAGAGAACTGCTACGATACTGTTGTACTCAATTATATCATCTATAACCGCGAGACGGAAGAGTACCGCGATACCATCGTTGGTCGTGACATCGCTTACGGCTATGATGGCACGCCCTATTATGCTTCGCAAGACGTAGTAGAGGTGTACAAAAACGCTGCCGGTTGTGATCATTTCGTACGGTATTACGTCAAGGTCATCACTTGTCTCGACATCACCGTTAATAATAATCCTGCCACGCAGCATGTGTGCCCGGGTGAGGACTTCTCGGTTTCCTATACCAAGAACAAGGGTGATATAGAAGGTATGGCTAAGCTCAAGATTCCGGGAACGCAAGACAAGGAGATCTATATCTCAAACGATAATATCAAAGACGCATGGCTGACCATTCCTATTAGTGAAATGACCAAACCGGGCGTATATAAGGCACAACTGCAGATCAAGGATGAGAACTGCGGCGACTTGCTCAAGTTCGACATCGATTTCAAGATCTATTATCCGCAGGATATCTTCTCGCTCAAGTATAATAACGTGCTTGCGGTATATGCCAGTGGCTATGGAGGCAATACGTATGGCAACTTCACCTCCTTCCAGTGGTACCACAACGGAGCTTTGATCCCGGGTGCAACATCCGCTGTCTATCATACGGACGCACCGTTCAAACCGGGTGACACGTATTACGTAGAGCTCAGCGATGGTGTTGCTACTCCCCTGCCCGCTTGCCCGCTGACCATTCCGCAGGATGTAGAGGACTACAACGTCAATAAAGCGCCGTCGGCTGAGAAAAAACTCATTAACCGCCATATGTACATCGTCATCGACAACCGCATGTATGACGCATATGGTCTGCGTGTCAAATAAGTAAAACGAAACAGATGAAGCAACTCTTCAAACAAAATGCAGTTTTCATTTCGCTAAGCCTGATACTCGTCGTAGTATTGGGCTTAGCCCTTTTGTATATCCCTAAAAACGAACTACATCTCCTCTTGTGCGACCGCCACACGTACGCGCGTGATATATTTTATAAGTACTACACGCAAGTAGCGGAGTGGTTTCCATACGTAGTGTGCGTGCTTCTGCTCATTTTCAGCCGCATAGGAGACGGTGTTCTGGCAACCGCTGCTCTATCCATCTCCGGTTTGGCTACGCAGGGACTCAAGTACCTCGTAGATACCGACCGACCCTATAAATGGTTTGAGAATAACTTCCAGGACATCACTCTCCCGCTGGTAGATGGCGTACGAATGAGTAAGTACTACTCGTTCCCCTCCGGTCATACCACCAGTTTCTTTGCTCTCGCTTTCGTGCTTTGCATCATCGCTACTAAAAGTCTCTCAGCGCAGCAGTCTAACAGTGCCAACGGTCTCTCAGCGCAGCGATCTATCAGCGTAGCAATCCAAGTGCTGCTATTCATCGCTGCCGCAGTAGGAGGTTATAGCCGCATTTATTTGAGCCAACATTTCACGGAAGACGTAGCCGGAGGCATCTTGGTCGGAATTCTGATTACACTCCTCTGTTATGTCATATTTTTCCGTTTTGAGGGTCAAAAATGGTACAATTATCGCGTTTTTCAAAAAAAATGAGGGGTAAAGTGCATTTTTTTGCCAAAAAATTTGCACATGTCAAAAAAAAGCAGTACCTTTGCACTCGCTTTTGAAAAAGAGCTCTAAAGTCGGTAAAACGACGGGCGTTTAGCTCAGCTGGTTTAGAGCATCTGCCTTACAAGCAGAGGGTCTGCGGTTCGAATCCGTAAACGCCCACTTAAAAGGAAAGGTCACCAAATGGTGACCTTTTTCTTTTAGAAGGCGCTACGGCCTTCTCTCCGCAGACCGGTCTGGGTTCTCCGCCGCTTCGCTCTGTCGATTATTGCTCATCTGCGTTATGCTACAAGCCATAATCGTCCTTGACGCTTATGGGTAGCATATACGCATATTTCACAATTTTCGAATCCGAATGTCCATATAGTGGATGAGGGGATGAGGGGATGAGAGGAAATAAATATCAATAAAAAGGGTGATTTATTTGCATATGTCAAAATTTTTTTGTACCTTTGCAGCCAAATTAAATTAGGCTTGTTATGGTCACTTTTATTATTGCATTGATTCTGCTGGTAGTCGGGTTCTTTACCTATGGCGTATTGGTGGAGAAGATTTTTGGAGTAGAGCCGGATCGTAAGACTCCGGCATTGACAAAGACGGACGGTGTGGATTTTGTACCGATGGCCCCGTGGCGCATCTTCCTTGTACAATTCCTGAACATCGCCGGACTTGGCCCTATCTTCGGTGCAATTATGGGTATTTTCTACGGTCCCGCCGCCTTCCTGTGGATTGTCTTCGGAACGATCTTCGCCGGCGGTGTACATGACTACTTAAGCGGCATGCTCTCTATCCGCAAGTTAGGTTATTCGTTGCCGGATATCATCGGCGATGAAATGGGTCATGCCGTGAAGACGGTTATGCGTGCGCTGAGTCTGGTATTGCTGATCTTACTCACCACTACTTTCCTGAGCGGCCCTGCTACGTTACTGCAAGGTCTTTGTCCCCTTTCCACTATCCACTTTCACCTATCCACTATTCCTATCTCGTGGGTACTGATTATCTTCGGCTATTATGCGTTGGCAACCGTGCTGCCGGTAGATAAACTCATCGGTCGTTTCTACCCTATTTTCGGCGCGATGTTGCTTTTCATGGGCATCGGTATCATGGTAGTGATGCTGGGATGGCATAGCGCCGAAATGCCGGAAGTGTTCGACGGATTGCAGAACAGACAGACGAATGGTCTGCCGCTCTTCCCGATGATGTTCGTCTCTATTGCTTGCGGTGCTATATCGGGTTTTCACGGCACGCAAAGTCCGATCATGGCGCGTTGTGTGACCAACGAGCGTCAGGGACGTTGGATCTTCTACGGCGCGATGGTTGCTGAAGGCATCTTAGCGCTCATATGGGCAGCAGCCGCAGGTACTTTCTTCGCTGATCCGGAAAAGGGTCTGTATGGCATTGACGGCCTGCAGGCTTTTGCGGCGGAGCACCCGGGAGAGAATATCGCAGCGCTCGTCATAGATAAAGTGAGTCGTTCCTGGCTGGGCATCGTAGGCGGTATTTTGGCGATCATAGGTGTCATAGCCGCGCCGATTACCAGCGGAGACACAGCCCTCCGTTCCGCGCGACTCATCGTAGCGGACTACCTGGGTATGGACCAGAAGCCGTCGCGCAAGCGATTGCTGATTGCATTGCCGCTTTTCTTCTGCGTCTTCGGAATGATTTTTGTGGATTTCAACGTGGTATGGCGCTATTTCGCATGGACCAACCAGACGCTGGCGGTCTTCACGCTCTGGACGGGCACCGTGTGGCTCTACCGGCATGAAGCGAATATCCATGACAACCCCTATCGTTTCGGATACCTGATAGCACTCATTCCTGCGCTGTTCATGACGATGGTATGCAGCAGTTATATTCTCATTGCCCCGGAGGGCTTCCATCTTGCATGGCATTGGGTTTGCTATCTCTTAGCCGGTATCGTTACACTCGGCAGTTTGGTCGGATTCAGCGTATGGGCAAGAAAGGTGAAAAGTGAAAAGTGAAGGTGAAATGATTAAATCAGCACAATATATTATCTCCTCTCCGGATGTGAAAGACTGTCCGCAAAGTCAACTGCCGGAATATGCTTTCATCGGACGCAGTAATGTGGGTAAGTCCAGTCTTATCAACATGATTTGTCATGACCCTAAGTTGGCAAAGACGAGCCAGAAACCCGGTAAGACGCTGCTGATCAACCATTTTAGAATTCAGTCTTCAGACGTCAGACATCAGACAAATAATCTGAAATCTGAAATCTCAAATCTGAAATCTGAAATCTCAAATCTGAAATCTCAAGAATGGCATCTTGTGGATCTGCCCGGTTACGGATATGCGCAAGCAGGACAGAAACAACGTGAGGCACTCAAACGGATGATTGAGCGGTATTGTCTGATGCGCGAACAGTTAGTTTGTCTGTTTGTGCTCATCGACTGCCGACATGAACCGCAGAAAATAGACTTGGAGTTCATCAACTGGTTAGGCGAGAACGGCGTGCCTTTTGCCATCGTCTTCACCAAAGGCGACAAACTCGGCAGAATGCGTCTCAAAGAGAATGTAGAAGCCTATCAAACGCGCCTTTTAGAAGACTGGGAAGAACTGCCGCCGGTCTTTGTCACCTCGTCCGAGACAGGTCTTGGCGGTGAAGAGCTGACCGCATACATAGAAGAACTGAATGAAAGCGTGCAATCTTAAAAATCGTACATTTTTTGCATCCGTAATTACTCCGACTTGCCTCCGACCAAACTCCGTAATTAACAGCACACGCACAGAATGAGTAAAATCTTAAAAATAGTAAACTTTTGTCTGCTCTTCGCATGCAGCCTCTCTTGCTACGCACGTACAGCCCGTGTGTACGGATACGTGGTGGATCAGGACAATATAGGTATCGAGCTGGTCAACATAGCGGCATGGCGAGCCCCCCTGCCCTCTGAAGGGGGAGAAGAAAGGGTGCTATTAGGCGGCACGTCAACCAACAAAAATGGTTTCTACGAACTCGTTTTAGACGAAGCGGACACCATCACACTCATCTACTCGATGATAGGCTACACCAGCGTGCAGCAACGAATCATCGACTTCCGCGAAGTGCTGAATGTCAACGTCCAGATGCTTACGGACGAACAGGTTCTCAGCGAGATAGAGATACGCGGAATCAAGCATACCAAGGGTACGATGGATCGCATTGATGCCTCCACTACACGCGTCATGCCGGATGCTACCGGAGGATCAATAGAAAGCCTGCTTATCACCTTTGCCGGTGTGAGCCAAACCAACGAACTCAGTAGCCAGTACAACGTACGCGGCGGCTCTTTTGACGAGAACTCGGTGTACGTCAACGGCATTGAGGTGCACCGTCCTCTGCTCATCCGCAGCGGACAGCAGGAAGGACTGAGTTTCGTGAACCCCGAGATGGTGGAGAACGTCCATTTCTCGGCAGGAGGTTTCGGGGCACAGTACGGCGATAAGATGGCTTCTGTGCTGGACATCAGCTATAAAAAACCGCAGGCTTTTGAAGCCAGCTTGAGTGCAAGCCTCCTTGGCGCAAACGTCTATGTCGGTCATGGAGACAGCACGTACTCGATGATGCACGGCTTCCGATACAAGACCAGCAAATACATGCTCGGAGGACTTTCTACTGCCGGCAATTATCAGCCCACTTATATCGACTACCAGACGTACATCACTTGGAAAATTAAAAATTCAACATTAAAAATTAACACGCCTTGGGAGATGTCATTCCTTGGTAATATCAGCCAGAACGACTACCGCTTCACGCCCGACAGCCTCTCGGAATCGTTCGGAGGTCAGGATGCCAAGAACCTATCCATCTACTATGACGGCAAGGAGAAAGATAAGTTCCTGACCGCCTTCGCTGCCCTGAGCGCGAAAGGCAAAGTAAGCAAGGAAGTGGAGATAGGTTTTGATCTCTCGGGTTTCTATACCAACGAGCGTGAGAACTTCGACATCACCGGCGAATACGTGCTTTCCAATGCCCCTGCAGGCGGCGGCTCGGCAGGTAACGTACACTCCGAGCAGATCGACCCTTCGGAAGGACAGACAGCCGTGCTCGGAACCGGTATCTTCCACCAACATGCGCGTAACACCCTTCAGGCAAGCGTCATCACACTCGCGCATAACGGCAACTGGAAACATGGCTCCAACACCCTCACATGGGGCGTGAGCGGACAGTTCGAACTCATCAAAGACCAGATAAGCGAATGGGAATGGCGAGACAGTGCCGGTTACTCCATGCCAGACAACAGCAAGTCGATGGAGCTGTGGTACGCCCTGCGAGGCAACAGTGACATGCACTCCGCACGACTGCAAGCCTATGTGCAGAACGAGCATAAATGGAACACCACCAGCGGTCAGTGGATCTTAACCGTCGGCGGACGACTCCAATGGTGGAGCTGGAACAACGAAGTGCTGCCTTCTCCCCGTGCTTCCTTGGAATGGATACCGGGTTGGAAACGCGATTTCTGTTTCCGTGTGGCAACAGGTCTCTACTACCAAGCGCCGTTCTACAAAGAGCTGCGTGACACCATCACAGACGATCTCGGCGTGACCCGTATCTTGCTCAACAAAAACCTCAAGGCGCAACGTTCCGTGCATGTGGTACTTGGCGGAGACTACTATTTCCGCGCATGGGGACGACCCTTCAAACTCACCGCCGAAGCCTACTATAAACACATCGACCGAATGGAGAGCTATACCGTTGATAATGTGCGCGTTCGTTACTCCGGTCAGAACGACTCCAAGGGCTATGCTGCAGGACTGGATCTCAAGCTCTACGGCGAACTGGTTCCGGGAGCAGACTCGTGGATCTCTTTCTCCACCATGACTGCACGGCAGAGAAATCTGAACTCTGAAATCTCCAATCTGAAATCTGATTGGATCCCCTCTCCAACAGAGCAACGGTGGAACTTCTCCATGCTCTTCCAAGACTACATCCCTAAGTTACCGCAACTCAAGTTCCACCTTAAGATGCAGTTTGCCGAAGGACAGCCGTTCTACGTTCCGCGCAACCAGCAAGCTTGGGGACGAATGCCGGTCTATAAACGTATTGACTTAGGAGCCACATATGTCTTCAATGCCCAAACGGCGAAGTTCATGCGCAAGCCCTCCGCCAAACATGTGAAACAGTGGGCATTGCAGTTCGAGGTCTTCAACCTCGTCGGTTGGAAGAACGTCAACTCCTATTTCTGGGTTGCCGACGCCTATGGTCAGCAATGGGCAAGCCC